>CAYSOD010000098.1:1370-10127 GCA_964432385.1 uncultured Rubrivivax sp. | reverse complement strand
GCGGCCTGCTTGGTGGCGGCGCTGGCGCTGTTCTTGACGATGTTGTTGACCAGTTGGGTAGCCAGCTCGCGGTTGGACATCGTCGTCGGGTAGACGCTGGTGAACTGGGGCTTGGTGGTGAAGATCTCGACGATCTGCGCCACGCTCAAGCCGAAGTTCACGGCCTCGGCCAACTGCCCCATGTAGCTTGCCCCTGGTGCGGCGGCAAAGGCCACGACGAAGAAGTGGTAGAGACTGTCTTGCGTGGCGGTGCGAAAGGGGATGCTCACGGTGTTGGCCAGCGCATTGCCTGCGAAGTCGCGCACGGCGCCCGCGGGAACTTCCAGCACGTAGGACGTGAAAATCGACAGGTCTGCTGTCGGGTCCACCGTGAGGGTGTTGCCCGACAGGCTGACCCTGGGGCTGACCGCCGTAAAGGTCTCCACCACCTGACCCGCGGCGGTCTTGAGCACCAGCTCAGCACTGTGGCGCTGCACGGGTTCGCTGAAAGACAGCTGCAGGTTGGCGCCCACCGCCACGGCCTTGGCAGCAGCAGTTGGCACGGAAGACACCAGCGTGGGCGGCGCGGTATCGGAGGGGCCCGCCTGCAGCGTCGACAGCGCCACCGTCCGGTCGGAAAACTGCGCCTGTTCAACGTCGGGTGCCAGTGTGTCGGTGCCGTCCGCGGCAGCGCTGGCCGGCGCTCCTGTCTTGGCGCTCACGGTGACAGCCCCCGACACCCGATCGAGCAGCAGCGTGTAGTCCGCAAACGCCCCTGCGAACACGGCGGTATCTGTACCGGCTCCCCCGGCTAGCCGGTCGTCCCCTGCACCGCCGGACAAGGTGTCAGGGCCGCGGCCGCCGAGGAGCGTGTCATTGCCACCGCCCCCTGTCATGGCCACAGCAGGCCCCAGGGCGAAGAAGCGGTCTGGGCCGCTGGTGCCCGCGAGCGACTTCTCCCCCCGCCAGTCGGCAACGAGTGAGCCGTTGTCGAACACGGATGCCGGTCGGGGTTCGTTCCACCACGGGCTGTTGGCTGCCTGGAATGCATTGAGGGCATCGGCCCGCGGCGATGAGATCGTCTCGAAGGTCTCGTACAGGCCCCAACTGCCAAAGCGGCTGGGCACCCCTGCGTCGTTGAAGTGCACGAAAACGGTGCCGCCAGACTGCTTCCAGGCGTTGAGCAACTCGGTGTAGATCGCGCCCATCTCGGGGCGGCGGTGCAGCGCCAGGTAGAAGGCCAGCAGCTCCGGGGCGGGGGTCTCGGAGAATGGGTCGGCGATGTGGGAGCCCCCCTCGTAGACCACCATCTCCAGGCCCAGGCCGTGGGCCGTACGCGCCTCGGAATCAAACCACTTCACCATGGCAGGAATGCTGTCGGTGGACCCGTCGACCACCAGCAGTCCCCCTTCGCGCAACTGCTTGAAAGCGCTGGCAAACCCGCCGTCGGGTTCCTTAAGCCACTTCTCCAATGTGGCGCGGTTGGCCGGATCCACGAAACCGTGGCCAAAGTAGCCGTTGGTGGCGTAGACATCAAACGATCGGTAAGGCGCCTGGATGCCCTTCTTGGCCACGTAGTCCGGCGCTTGCAAGGCGGGCTCTGGGTTGTTCATGGCCTCGAAGACCGTCTTGGTCTGCTTCTGCAGGCCCTTCTCGGCAAAGACCTCTTTCCAGATGCGGGCCACTTGCGCCGCGCGCATGCCGTACCACTGAAGCCAGCCCGTGCCTCCCTCGAAGCCGAGTTCTTTGGCGGCCTGGTCGTAGGCGTACTGCGCTTGCGGGAAGCTGAAGTTCCAAACCTCGTTGGAGAGCTGCACGTAGGACACCAGGTGCGGGCTGAGATGGTCCCGCACGTAAGTGGCGAACTGGCGCACAAAGTCGTCGTTGGCCAGGTGCGGGATGCAGAACCAGGGGTCCGCCCCCACCTGGTTGGCCAGCTGCACCATCACCGGCAGGGGCACACCGCTGTCGCTCCAAAAGCGGGCGGCATCGCCCGCGGGCATCTGTTCCCATCGACCCGGCGGTATCAGGTTGGTGGCTTCCCAGTCCATGAAGCGCAGCACCCGCATGTCCTCGATGCGCTGCAGGAAGACGGGGTGGAACACCTCGCCCGCACGCAGCAGCGGCTCCAGCCTCTCCTCAAAGACCTGGATGTTGCGGATGTACTGCCCGTTGCCCTGCGGGTCGGTGGACAGGATGTCGATGCGGATGGGGCTCTCGCTCTGGTAGTCGAACACCACCCGCTGCGGGCCGGAGGCGCTGGCATCGATGTGCGTGGAGTCCACCCGCACCGTGCCCTGGCCCTCCCAGGTGACGACGTAGCGGCCCTTGGGGTGGGCGTTGTCTTCAGCACCCGTGAACAGGATCGTGCTCACCGCGTCCACGTCCGCCGGCTTGGCCTTGACCCAGCCTTGGGTGTCGAAGGTCACACGGGCGTTCTGGCCTGTGTCCCACACGCCGTTGGTGATGGTGACCCAGGGGCGCGAAGCCTTGAACAGGTCGATGAAGGGCTGGGACGAGGCCCAGTCGTTGGGCGCCAGCAGGTTGGTGCCCAGCACGGGGGCGCCGGCCGCCTCCGCAGGGGGAGAGCTGACGAACAGGGGGCCCTTGGGCACGGGGCCGGGGTCGACGGCGCCGCCCGTACCGCCACTGCCAGAGCCGCCTCCACCGCCTGCTGGCGGATTGGGATCCACCACCAGGGAGGTCTGGTTCGGGGTGGGAAGGTTGACCGGTGCGGTGCCCGCCACTCCCGCAAGGCCCACGGTCACGAGACCGTTGCCGCCTGCCTCGTTGGCATCAACAACAACTGCCAGTGTCACGCCTGTGAGCGGCTTTGTGCCGTCCAGCGCGATGAACTCCAGTTCAAGTCGGGCGTCCTTCAGCAGTGAGGCCAGTGCGCCGGACACGACCGTGCTTCCGTCGGCTTTCAGCCACTGGGCCCGCAGCTGTGGGGCCCCCTTGTCGTCGACTTCCGCCCACAGCGCCAGTGCACCGTTACCGCCGGGCAGGGCCAGGATCTTGGGCGGCGCGATGGCCCGCTTGAGGTCGATGGCCAGATCGAGCTGGGCTCCAGCGGGCGTCCAGGCGGCATTGAAGGTGCGTGAGGAGAAGCCCACCACCGGGCCCGTGGGCTCGAAGCGAGCGGTCCAGACCACCAGGGTGCCCCCGCCCGTGATGGGCACTTCCACGTTCTGAAAGCCCTCGAAGGCTGAAGGCGGGGCGATGGGCAGGTAGGTCGTCATGGCAACGGTCCTGAGTCAGCGAGCGGTGCGGTGATCTCTTGCAGAGGTTTGGAGCGGTTCAACCGCCTGGCGGCAAGGTGCCGATGATCTGCACGATCTTGTCGGTGGTGGACACATCGGTATCGGGCGTGACGCTGGCGATCACGCTGCGCAGCGTGGCCAGATTCTCGGTTTCCACGCCCATCTGTTCGGTGAAGTGCCTTGCCACAGCGAGCTGGTTCTGGAACTGCTGGGCCGTGGAGCCCCAGGTTGGGTCCGTCAGTGGCTTGTTGGCCAGATTGCCGAAGACTGTGAACAGCATCTTGCCGCGGCTCCAGCCGATGCTCAGCGCCGCAGTGATGTCGTCGATGGCGGTCTGCTTGACGGTCGCGCTGGCGCTGTTCTTGACGATGTTGTTGACCAATTGCGTGGCCAGTTCGCGGTTGCTCAGCGTGGTGGGGTAGACGCCCGTGAACTGCGGCTTGGTGGTGAAGATCTCGACAATCTGCTCAAGACTCAAGCCAAAGTTCCAGGCCTCGGCGAGTTGGCCCATGTAGATGGCGCCTGGCGCGGCCGCAAAGGCCACCACGAAGAAGTGGTACAGGCCGTCCACGGTGGCCGTGCGAAAGCCGACGCTCGCTGGCGCAGCCAGCGCGTTGCCTGCCAGGTCTTTCACGGCGCCGACGGAGAGCTCCACTGCATACCGGGTGAAGATGCCCAGATCAGCGGTCGGGTCCAACACCAGGGTGTCACCCTGCAGGCGATACCTCAGGCTGTCAGAGCTGAACTGCTCCACCACCTGGCCACCGGCCGTCTTGAGGGTGACCGAGCCGGCACCCCGCTGCAGTGCTTCGCTCCAGCGCAGGGTCAGCGGGCTGCCCACTGGCACGGCCACCGCACCCTCGGCCAACTGGGGCGCGCGCAGTGCCGGCGCGGTGACGTCGCGCAACAGGGCCAGCGCCCCCGTGGCCGTGAGCTCCACGCTGCCGTCGTGGAACACCACGCGCTCGATGCCCAACAGCGTGTCGCGCCCCTGGTCACCCATCAGCGCCGCCAGCGTGAAGCCGCCGCTGACGGTATCCCGGGTCAGCGAGAAGTCGGCAAATGCACCCCGTACCAGCACGGTATCTTGCCCCGGTCCGCCATCCAGCACGTCGTTGCCGGCACCTCCCTCCAAGGTGTCGTCGCCTGCTCCGCCCTCCAGGCGGTTGTCGGCTTCGTTACCGGTGAGTCGGTCGGCCTGGGGTGTGCCCGTCAGCTGCTCGATGAGGCTGCCGAAGTTCACCGTGATCTGCCCAGGTGCGGTGATGCGTGCTGCCGGGTTGGCACCCACGTAGCTCCAGGCCCCGGGCCGCAGGTCGATCGTGACGCCGTGGGTCAGGCTCGAAGCATCGATGCGGTCCACACCCGCACCATCCCAGATGAAGTTGGGGGCGCTGGGGTCCACTCGATAGACGTCGTTGCCAGCGCGGGCGGTCGGATTTGGGCCGTAGAGGTAATGCAAGGCTGCCACGTCCAGTGGGCTGAGTCTGAGCGCGTACTGCTGTGCGGAGTCGGTGTAGCTCATCACCGTCCAGGCGGTGGCATCCTCCGGGCCTGTGAGGTAAGGGCCGTCGGCCCTATCGCCATCGGCATCTGCGCCTGCGAAGGGGTGCTTCAGGCCCAGCGCGTGGCCAATCTCGTGGATCAGGGTGAGGGCGGCGTATGTACCCTCAGCGAACTTATCGTTGCCGGGCGAGTCCACGTCCAGGAAGAGGTCGCTGCCCGACAGGTTCTGAGATGGGTACAGGCCATAGCCTGCCGAGGCAGATTGCTGGTTGTTGGCGAAGACGATGGTGTTGGGCTGGGCGGGGTTGGTGGTCTCCACGAAGCTCAGGCCGCAGACGCTGGCCACATGGGCCAGAGCCTCCCGAGCCCGTGCCGATTGAACAGGCGAAAAGGGCTGCCAGCCCAGCGCGTGAGCGGGGTCCTGGTCATATCCAGGCAGGCTTGCGGGAAAGCAGTAGCGGATCGTCGCAGCCGTGCCCAGCAGGGTTCTGAAAGCCATCCCGGCAGCAGCGTTGGGGAGCAGCGCGTCGATCCAGTAGGGTAGGGCCTGCACGTTGTCGCCCAGCAGCGCGTTCTCGATCTCGCGGCTGAACTTCACATGGTCGGTCTGGAGCACCAGGGTGTCCAAACCCGCCTCGTCCTGGAGGGTGGCGAAACGGCTGCCCAGCAGGTAGGTGTCGTTTCCTGAGCCACCATCAAGCTGGTCCGCTCCAGTGCCGCTGATCAGGGTGTCATCTCCAGGGCCCCCGTCCAGCCTGTCGTTGCCCGTGCCCCCGTCGAGCCGGTCTGAGCCCTCGCGCCCGTACAGCGCATCGTTACCCTCGTCGCCAAAGAGGGCGTCCCCATCGACGCTGCCCAGCAGGAAGTCGTCACCCGCATTGCCATGGATGGTCTTGGCCCCGGCGGACGGATAGAACTCGTAGGCCCCTGAAGCCACATCGGTGTAGCCCCCGTTGACCTGGTCGTTGCCTGGCCCGGCGCTGACCGTGTCGCGGCCGTTCCCGGTGACGATGAAGTCTTGGCCCGCACCACCCTCGAGCTGGTCGTCGCCTTCGCCGCCGTAGAGTTCGTCGTCCCCCTCACCGCCGCTGAGGACGTCGCCCCCTGCCTGCCCGTACAAACGGTCGTGACCCGTGTCACCCTGGATCGTGTCGGCGTCGCCGCCGCCCAGCAGGAAGTCGTCGCCCGCACCGCCCGAGATCAGCTTGCGGCCACTGACCGTGAAGAAGCTGTAGGCTCCCGTGGCCAGGTCGTCCAGGTAGCCGTTGACCTCGTCGTTGCCGTCCCCAGCCTCGACGGTGTCTTGGCCGTCCCGGGTGAGGATTCGATCGTTTCCGCCCAGGCCGCGCAACAGGTCGTCACCCTCGCTGCCGGTAAGGGTTTCAGCGTCTGCGGTTCCCGTGAACGTAGGCATGACGGCGGCCTCCTTGGAGGCCGCATGATCTCATCCTCCCGGAGGTGGGGAGCCAATGATCTGCACGATCCTTTCGATGGTGGACACATCGGTGTCTGGCGTCACGTTCCCGATCACGCCACCCAGGGTGGACAAGGTTTCGGTGGCCACACCCATCTCCTCGGTGAAGTAGCGCGCCACGGCCAACTGGTTCTGAAACTGCTTGGCTGTGCCGCCCCAGGTGGGGTCGTTCAGCGGCTTGCTGGCGAGGTTACCGAACACGGTGAACAGCATCTTGCCCCGGCTCCAGCCGATCTCAGGGCTCAGCACGGCCTCAATGTCGTTGATGGCCTCCGTGCGCGACGCCTCCGTGGCGCTGGTCTTGACGATGTTGTTGACCAGCACGGTGGCCAGCTCGCGGTTGGACATCGTGGTGGGGTAGACGCTCGTGAACTGCGGCTTGGTAGTGAAGATCTCCACGATTTGCTGCAGAGCCCCGGCCCCGTCACTGGCCCGCGGGGGCAGGCCGTTGAAGTGGTTCCAGGCCTCGGCGAGCTGGCCCATGTAGGTCAGGCCTGGGGCTGCCGCAAAGGCGACCACAAACATGTGATACAGCCCGTCGACGCTGGCTGTCTGGAAGTCGTAGCTGCTGCTGGCTGGGCTGCTGTTGCCAGCCATGTCCCGCACTGCTCCTGCGTCCAGTTCCAGCACGTACTTCGTGAACACGCTCAGGTCGGCGGTGGGGTTCAGGGTCAAGGTGCTGCCCGAGACCGTGGCGTTGGCGGCAGTGAAGGTCTCTACCGTCTTGCCGTCTGCGGTCTTCAGCCGGATGGCTCCCGTGCCGGGCTGGATCAGCTCATTGAAGGTGATGGACAAGTTGCTGCTGATGGGCACCAACTTGGCACTGTCTGCGGGGATGAACCGCGTGGCCAGGGGGGCTGTGACGTCGCCTGGCACCGTGACGCTGGAGAAGGTCTGGGCGGCACCGGGGTGGCTGTTGCCTGCGAGGTCCTTCACGGCGCCGGGCTCGAAGACCACGGCGTAGCCAGTGGACGGCGCCAGGTCAGCGCTGGGGTCCAGGGTCAAGGTGCTGCCCTGCACCGTGATGGCCGCGCTGCCGGATTCAAAGCGCTGCACAAGCTTACCGTCGGCAGTGCGAAGTGATATGGCTCCGCTGCCTGGCTGAATCGCTTCGCTGAAGGCGAAAACCAGGTTGCCGCTCAGCGTCGCTCCTGTGGCGCCTTCCGCGGGGTTGGAGGCCGTGATGCGGGGTGCCAGCCAGTCGGTGTTGGGCGGCAGCGCTGCTGCCACCGTGGTCTGCTGGGCCTGCGCCACGCCAGACAGGCTGGTGCTGCTCTGCACCTGCGCGTTGCCCTGGGCGATGGTGGCTTGCTGGCTGGCGCTCAGGCTCAGGCCCGATGTCGCCTGAGCCAGGGTGGCGGCATTGGAGAGGTCCACCGGTGTGCTGGCCTGGCTCACCACCCGCGCAAGGCCCGACACGGCTGCGCCTGGGTCGGCGACCAGGGCTGCGGTGAGTGCCAACTGGGCGTTGACCTTCTGCACAGCCAGACCTTGAGCGGTGTCTGCTGCCTTCAGCGGGTCGAACTTCAGCAGATCCACGCCAGCAACACCGAAGGCCTGTGCCACCTTGTTCTGGGCCTGTTCGACGCTCAGGCTCTGCCCGCTGACGAGTGTCTGCACCAGTGTCGTGATGGGGCTGATGACGGTAGCGCCTTGGGGTGCGGTCAGGGTCAGCGTGTTGCGCAGCCCTGTATCGATGTTGGTGCCACCCACCGCGATCAGAGCGCCATTACCGACGATGGTGCCGCTGAAGTTACCGGAGGCGTCCGTGCGCAGGCCGGTGTCTTCAGCGGCGTCAGGCAGCCCGTTGCCGTTGCGGTCCACGAAGATCGAGGCACCGGCCACATAGCCATCTTGCACCAGGCCGGAGATGGCGCGCGGTAGCCCTGTCACGGTGATGGTGAATTCGTCACTGGCCGAAAGCGCGCCGTCGCTGGCGGTGAGCCTCACGGTCAAGGCGCCAATGTCGCCGGAGCCAGGAACGCCGCTGAAGACGCCGGACGAAGCATCAAAGACCAGCCAAGTAGGTAGCGCTAGGCCACTGGCTTGGCTGGCGCTGTAGAGTAGGTTAGAACTGTCGATGTCGGTGAAAGTTCCGGGGGGCACTGCGATGCTCAGGCGAGCGCCCTCTGTGGCGGCCGCGTCGGGCAGCGGGGATGCAAGGATCGGCGCGTCGTTCACGTTGGCAACCACTGCTGTGGCGTTGCTGGACACGCTCTCGGCGGTGCCGCTGCCGTCGGTGTAGGAGGCGGTCACCGAGATGGTCTTGCCGACCTCGGCCTGGGTGAGGGTCAGGGACGAACTCGTGGCCCCCGAGATGGGGCTGCCGTTGGCCTTCCACTGGTAGCTGATGGTCCCCAGCCCGTCGGCGTCAGCCAGGGTGTTGCCAGCCGTGAGGGTCTGGCCCTGGGAGGCCGTGCCGGAAACCGTCACCGCGCCAGTGGGCGCGTCGTTGACGTTGGTCACCAAAGCAGTGGCGCTGCTGGACACGCTCTCGGCGGTGCCGCTGCCGTCGGTGTAGGAGGCGGTCACCGA
>CAYSOD010000098.1:0-1270 GCA_964432385.1 uncultured Rubrivivax sp. | reverse complement strand
TGGGAGGCCGTGCCGGAAACCGTCACCGCGCCAGTGGGCGCGTCGTTGACGTTGGCCACGGCGCTTGTTGCGCTGCTGGTCTTGGACTGCGCAGTTCCGAAGTTGTCGGTGTAGGACGCCCGCACCGAGATGGCCTTGCCCACTTGCGCCTGTGTGAGCACAAAGGTGTCGGGCGTCGCACCTTCCAAAGCCGTGCCGTCCGACAACCACTGGTAGCTCAGCGCCCCGGATCCGTTGGCGGGTATGCCGTCCAGATCACCCAAGGTGTTGCTGGCCGTCAGGGTCTGACCCTGGGTGGGCGTGCCGCTGACTGTCACGGTGCCTGTGGGGTCATTGTTCTGACGTACCAGGCTGACCGTATTGGTGGTGGATTGGCTGTTGCCGCCCAGGGTTTCCTTGGCCGTGGCCGTGACCGTCAGGTTGGGCAGTGTGCCGACGCTGGTGAGCCCGGTGACCGAAGCGCCGTCTTCCAACTCCAGCCCCAGACCGCTCAGCTGCGAGGCCAGCACCGTGTAGGAGCCATCGTCCTGGCGAGACAAGGTCTGTCGCGCGTTCGGGTCACTGCCCGTTTTCAGGGCAACGCCCAGCGGGAGCCCGTCGAGCTTGAGCAGCAAGGTCTCGCTGCCGTCGGTGTCCGTCAGCGCGGAGGTCAGCGTCAAGGGAGTGAACTTGTCCGCCCCCAAGGCCTTGACGGAGACGGAAGCCGGTGTGGTGAGGGTGGGCGTATCGGCCACGGGGGTGACCGACACCGCGAGGTTACGCACCGCGCTGTCTTTGGAGTCCACCACCGTGCCGGCCACCAGTTCGGTGGCGGTGGCCTTGACCTTCAAGGTGGCCGAGCCGCCGAAGTTGGCAGGTGCCTTCAAGGCCAGGCCGGCGAGCTGCGAGCTCTGTAACTGCGCCGATCCGCCCGACAGGGTGACGGCGCCGGCGGCGTTCTGCAAAGTCCACCCGCTGGGCACGTCGGAGATCGTCACGCTCAAGCGCTCGGATCCGTCGGTGTCGCTAAGCTTGGCGGTGATGGCTGCTTCGATTGGGATGGAAGCCGCATCTTCAAGGGCTGTGACGCCGCTGACGTTCAGGGTTGGCGTGTCCGCCACTGGGGCGACATTCACCACTGCGGTGACCGTAGCGCCTGTAGTGGAGGCAGAGCCCTTAGAGGAGGTGGCCACCAGCGTCAGGCCGCTGATGCCTGCCTGATCGGCCGCCGGGTAATAGGTGAAGCCTTTGTTGCCACCTCCCAGATCCACCAGCTGGTCCGCGGTCAATA
>CAYSOD010000097.1:0-10129 GCA_964432385.1 uncultured Rubrivivax sp. | reverse complement strand
GAGCGGGCCGTGGGTGCCCCCCGCGCGGGGGGGGGCGGGGGGGGGGGGGGCGGGGGGGGTCAGGAAAACCGGGGGGGGGGGGGGTGGGGGGGAGGTGGGTTCAAAGTGCGGCCTTGGTCGCATCAGGGTGCGCGGGGCGTCAGGTCGACGATGTCGAACCATTGGTTCCAGAACAGCGGGCGGCGATAGCCCACCAGCCAGGGCTGTGACAAGGTGATTTGCACGCCGTGGGTGCGAAGCTTGTAGGGCATCCAGGCCACGGTCAGGCGCTTGGCCTCGTCGAAGGCCTCATCGCGTTCGGGCCCGTCGGGCAGTGCCAGCAGGCGGGCGATCAGGGCGTTCATCTCGGGCCGGTTGAACCGGGCCAGGTTGATGCCGCCGGAAGCCGCGCCGTCGTAGCGCAGCAGGCCCTGCAGCCCGTCGGGCGAACTCGCCCTGCCGCTGACCGACCACATCATCAGCTTGCCGGCGCGCGCGGCCTTGTACTGCTCGGGCCACAGCGCCGTTTGGAAGGACACGCGCAAGCCGATGGCCGTCAGGTCCCGCTTCATGAGCTCGTCGTAACGTCGTGTCTCCTGGCTCGGTTGGGTGGCCATCTGCAACACCAGGGGCAGGCCGTCCGGGGTCTCGCGCCAGCCGTCGCCGTCGCGGTCGCGCCAGCCGTACAGGTCCAGCAGGGCGCGGGCACGCGCCGGGTCGTAGGCCGACATCTCACTGCGCCAGGCGGCGTCGTAGCCGCTGAGGTGCGGTGTCACGGGCGACTGCGCCGCCACCCCCGAGCCGTGGCGCAGCAGGCTGATCTCGCGCGGCACGTCGATGGCCAGGGCAATGGCCCGCCGCAGCGCCACCTGGGCTGGTGCATAGCCCCCCACCAGCGGGTCGTCCATGTTGAACATGGTGTAGTACGTGGACGGCAGCACCGTGCGCTCGGCGGTGATGCCCTTTCGGGTCAGATGGGGTGCGAGCCGGCCCGCAGGATAGGCGGTGTCTGTGAAGACGTCGGGCAGCTCGATCCAGTCGGTCTGCCCGTTCAGGAAGGCCAGCCAGATGGGCTGTTTCTCGTCGATGACGGAGATCTCCACCCGGTCGACCATGGGCAGGCGCTTGCCCTTCAGGCGAGCCAGGATCGCCTGTCCTTGCACGTCATCGGGCGCGGGCTCGGCGGCATAGCGCACCTCTCGGTAGACCGGGTTGCGTTCCAGAACGATCTGCGACGAGCGCCGCCACAGCGCCAGCCGGAACGGCCCGGTCCCCACGGGGCGTTCCATGGTCTTCTCACCGGCGGCCTCGATCACCTCGCGGGCTGCAGCGCCCGTTGCCACCTCGGCCAGCCACTGGGCAAAGCGCGGTCGGCCGGCGTCGAGCTGAAAGCGCAGCGTGTAGCGGTCCAGCACCTGCAGGCCTGGGATGGGGCGGTCGTAGTCGAAGGGCTTCTTCTTGTCCAGCGCCTCGCGCCGCAGGGCGGCCAGGCCGCTGATGCCGGCCTGCTCCAGCGAGCTCCAACCCGGGCTCTTGTTGGCCGGGTCGGCCAGGCGGCGCAGCGTGTAGGCGTAATCGGCCGCCACCAGTTCGCGCGGCTTGCCGCCGAAGGCCGGGTCGTCGGTGAAGAGGATGCCCGGGCGCACCTTCACCGTCCAGGTCTTGAAGTCGGGTGAAGCCTCCGGCAGGGCCTCTGCCGTCAGGGGTTGGAGCTTGACGGGGCGGGCCAGCGGGTCGTAGCGCAGCAGCGGCTCGAAGATGTGGGCGATCACGCGAAAGGAGCGCGCGTCGCCCACCCGTGCCGGGTCGAAGCCTGTCTCGCTCTCACTGGCAATGCGCAGCACCTTCAGCGCGGGCCCGGCATCGGATTTCAGGCTCGTGGCCACAGCCGGCGGCTGCGCCACCGCATCTGCGCCCGCGCAGGCCAAGCCCGCGGCCAGCATCACGCCCAGCAACCACTTGCGCAACCACGTCCACATGGGCGCTATTGGAGCCCATCTTGTCAGCAAGATTTCTCCAGGCGCGGTCTTGCGAAGAGGCGCACTGCGGCGCCCCAGATTTGGCTTTTCACCAAACTTGAGTCATATTTCCCCCAATTGACACGCAAGTTTCCGCAGGAGTTTTCGGTGCTGTCCCTCAACACCAACATGATGGCCCTGGTGGCGCGCCGGTCCTGGGCGGCCACCGAGTCGGCGCTGGCCGTGACCACGGCGCGCTTGTCCTCGGGCTTGCGCATCAACAGCGCGCGTGATGACGCTGCCGGGCTGGCGATCTCCGAGCGCTTGCTGGCGCAGATCCGCGGCACCGACGTGGCCGCGCGCAACGCCAACGAGGCCGTGTCCATGGCGCAAGTGGGCGAGAGCGCGTCCAGCTCGGTGGTGGAGGCCTTGCAGCGCATGAACGAACTGTCCGTCCAGGCCTCCAACGGCACCCTGACCACCAGTGACCGTGCCTTGCTGCAGGTGGAGTTCGATCAGCTCAAAGCGGAGGTGACCGACCTGGTGTCCACCACCAAGTACAACGGCACAACCTTGCTGAACAACACCAACAGCGCAGCCTTTCAGGTCGGGCCGGACGCGGGGCAGACCGTGACCGTCAACAACACCAACCTGTCGAGCATATCCACCACGGTGGGGGCTCTTTCACTCACCGACGGTACGGGGGCACTGGCCACAGCCGCCAATGCAGCCTTGCAGACGGCGCTGACCACTGCTACCAGCGCCCAGGCCTCCTGGGGCGCGGTGCAGAACCGTTTCGACAACGTGTACTCACAGCTGCAGTCGTCCTCGCTCATCCTGTCCGCAGCCCGTGGCCGCATCGTGGATGCCGACATCGCCACCGAGACCTCCAACCGCGCCCGACTGCTGGTGCTGCAGGACTCGGCCGTGGCCATGCTGGCACAGGCCAACGCCCAGCCGCAGCGCGTGCTGAGCTTGTTACTCGGCTGACGCCCTGGGGCTCGGCTCCGGGCCGCCCGCCTGGGCTTGCGACAATCGCCGGCTGCATTTCCGCGTTGTCTTCCCGCTTTTCGAACATCCCATGAGCCAGAACATCCTGCAAACCCTGCCCGCCGGCCAGCGCGTGGGCATCGCCTTCTCGGGCGGCTTGGACACTTCCGCCGCCGTGCACTGGATGCGCGCCAAGGGCGCCATCCCCTGCGCTTACACCGCCAACTTGGGCCAACCTGACGAGAGCGACTACGAGGAGATCCCCCGCAAGGCCAAGGCTTACGGGGCGGACATTGCACGCCTGATCGACTGCCGCGCGCAGCTGGTGGCTGAAGGGATTGCAGCCATCCAGTGCGGGGCCTTCCACGTCACCACCGCCGGCGCCACCTACTTCAACACCACGCCGCTGGGCCGTGCTGTCACGGGCACCTCGCTGGTGGTGGCGATGAAGGACGACGGCGTCAACATCTGGGGCGACGGCAGCACCTACAAGGGCAATGACATCGAGCGCTTCTATCGTTACGGCCTGCTGGCCAACCCGGCGCTGAAGATCTACAAGCCTTGGCTGGACCAGCGCTTCATCGACGAGCTCGGCGGGCGCAAGGAGATGAGCGAGTACCTCATTGCCAACGGCTTCGACTACAAGATGAGTGTGGAGAAGGCCTACTCCACCGATTCCAACATGCTGGGCGCCACCCACGAGGCCAAGGACCTGGAGTTCCTTGACAAAGGCATCCGCATCGTCAATCCCATCATGGGCGTGGCGTTCTGGAAGGACGACGTGGTGGTGAAGGCCGAAGAAGTGAGCGTACGCTTCGAGGACGGCCACCCGGTGGCCCTGAACGGCCGCACTTTTGCCAGCGATGTGGAGCTGTTCGAGGAAGCCAACCGCATTGGCGGCCGCCACGGCCTGGGCATGTGCGACCAGATCGAGAACCGCATCATCGAGGCCAAGAGCCGCGGCATCTACGAGGCTCCAGGCATGGCGCTGCTGCACATCGCCTACGAGCGCCTGGTGACCGGCATCCACAACGAAGACACCATCAGTCAGTACCGCAGCAACGGCAGGGTTCTCGGCAAGCTGCTGTACCACGGGCGCTGGTTTGACCCCCAGAGCCTGATGCTGCGCGAGACGGCTCAGCGCTGGGTGGCGCGTGCCGTCACGGGCGAGGTGACCCTGGAGCTGCGCCGCGGCAACGACTACTCCCTACTCAACACCGAGAGCCCGAACCTCACCTATGCGCCCGAGCGCCTGTCCATGGAGAAGGTGGAAGACGCCGCTTTCACGCCGGCCGACCGCATCGGCCAACTCACCATGCGCAACCTCGACATCGCCGACACGCGCGACAAGCTGGGCATCTACACGCGCACGGGCTTGCTGGGCTCGGGCAGCGAGGGGGCCATCCCGCTGCTGGGGCAGGACAAAGGCTGAGGTCGCCGCGCGGGAGGCGGGATGGCGCAGGCCGCTGCGCCTACCAGTTCTTTACGCGGATCTGGGCAGCAAGCGCCCTGCCAGGGCCCCGGGTTCCCCTTGGCGCCAGGCGACCTGACCGTTGACCACCACCCAGTCGATGCCGGCGCTGTCCTGGTTGGGTTCTTCGAAGGTGGCGCGGTCGGCCACCTGATCGGCATCGAACACCACCAGATCGGCCGCCTTGCCGGGCGCGATGACGCCCCGGTCCGCCAGGCCGAAGCGCTGCGCCGTCAGGCCTGTCATCTTGTGCACCGCGGTTTCCAGCGTGAACAAGCCGCGGTCGCGGCAATAGTGCCCGAGCACGCGGGGGAAGGTGCCCCACAGACGTGGATGGGGCCGCGCCTGCAGCGGAATGCCGTCGGAGCCGATCATGGTGCTGGGGTAGGACAGCACCCGCTGCACGTCAGCTTCGGCCATGGAGAAGTACACGGCGCCGGCGGGCTGCAGGCGCTCGCACAGCGCCTCCACCGACAGACCCCATTCGCGCGCCAGTTCGTGCACGTCGCGCCCCGCCACTTCGGGATGCGGGCCGCTGGTGGTGACGAAGGTGCGCTCCGCCGTGGCCACGCGGCCAGCGGTAAGCACCGTGGACGAGGCGGTGTAGGGGTAGGCGTCCAGCCCCAGATCCTGCTGCGCCTGCAAGGCCTGGATGCGCTCCAGTGTCTGCACCGTGCGCCCGTGGTGAGGCAAGCCGGCCACCTTGTGGTGCGAGATGATGGCGCGCACCCCCAGCGCCTGGCCGATGCGCGCCGTCTCCTCGATGGAGTCCATCACGCCCGCGCTCTCGTCTCGCATGTGGGTGCAGTACACGCCGCCCACGGTGGCCAGCGGGGCGCACACACCGATGACCTCCTCGGTGGTGGCCTGCGAGGCCGAGGCGTAGAAGAGCCCGGTGGAAATGCCGTGGTACCCCGCCTTGAGCGCGTCTTCGGCCAGCAGCCGCATCGCCTCAATCTCGCGCGCGCTCGCAGCGCGGTCAGTGCGGTCCATCACGGTGGCGCGCAACGCGCTGTGGCCCAGCAGCGGCACGCTGTTGACAGCTGCGGGCTGGTCGCGCAGTGCCTGGAGATAGTCGGCGGCGTTGGCAAAGCGCGGCACGCCGGGCCCGGACAGCAGGTTCAGGGGCTCGGGCAGGTCGCCCGCGGGCAAGGGGCCCAGGCTCACGCCACAGTTGCCGCACACGCAGGTGGTGACGCCTTGCGAAATCTTGGGCCGCAGGCTTGGCTCCACGAGCAAGGCCAGGTCGTCATGGGTATGGGCATCGATGAAGCCAGGTGCCACGATGCGGCCGCTTGCATCGATCTCCTCGCGGCCCCGCGCCAGGCCGGTGCCCAACTCGACGATGCGGGCGTCCTGCACCGCCACGTCGGAGGGGCGCCTGGCCGATGCCGTGCCGTCGATGAGGGTGCCATGGCGGATGACGAGGTCATACATGTCGAGGTTCTCCAAAGACAAGGTTGGTGGTGAATTGGCGGCCGCGCCGCATTGATGGCTCAGTTGACCCTGGACGGCTGGTGCAGGCAGCGTCAGGCGGCGCTTTGTGCCTCGCGCTGCGCCTCCCAGGCGGTGATCAGGTCCAGATGCTGCAGGGTCATGCCGATGTCGTCCAGCCCCTGCAGCAGGGCCTGGCGCGCGGCGTGTGCAATCTCGAAGGGAAGGCACAGACCCCCGGGCCCGTGGATTTGGCAGGCCTGCAAGTCCACGCTGAAAGGCTCGCGGCCGTCACTGCGTTGCACCGCTTCGGTGAGCTGGCCCAGGGCCGCGGCCGGCAGGTCCACCGGCAACAACCCGTTGCGCAATGCGTTCTCGACGAAGAACTCCGCCAGCCGCTGACCCACCACGCAGCGCACGCCAAAGGCCTGCAGGGCCCACACCGCGTGTTCGCGGGAACTGCCGCAGCCGAAGTTGCGTCCCACCACCAGAATGGGCGCAGCGCGGAAGGTGGGCCGCTCCAGCACGAAATCCTCGATGCGGCTGCCGTCCGGGCGCTGGCGCATGTAGGCCAGACAGCCCTGCGCAAGGTCCGCATCCAGGTTTTTCAGCCAGGCCGAGGGAATGATCTGGTCGGTGTCGATGTCGTCCAGTGGCAGTGGCGCTGCAGCGCCTGTGACGGATGTGAAGGGCTTCATCAGATGTCTGCGTGGGCCGGCAGGCATTCACGAACGTCGACGATGCAGCCGGCCAGCGCTGCGGCCGCGGCCATGGCCGGGCTGACCAGATGGGTGCGCACGCCACGCCCCTGCCGGTTCTCGAAATTGCGGTTGGTGGTGGACAGGCAGCGCTCCCCGGTCGCTGCCGTTTCGCCATTGGCACCGGCGCACATGGAGCAACCCGAGCGGTGCCACTCGAACCCGGCTGCAGTGAAAACCTGGTCCAGCCCTTCTTGTTCCGCCAGGCGCTTGACGCTATTGGAGCCCGGCACCACCAGGGCCTTGACGCCCGCCGCCACCCGGTGGCCCCGCACCAGTTGCGCGGCAGCTCGCAGATCGCTCAGGCGTGCGTTGGCGCAGGAACCGATGAACACGCGCTGCACGGGCAGGCCCACCAGAGACTGGCCCGGCCTCAAGCCCATGTAGTCCAGCGCGCGCTGGCTGCGGCTGCTGTCCGGCCCATGCGGCACCACTTCATCGATGCCCATGGTCTGCGAAGGGTCCGTGCCCCAGGTGATCTGCGGGGCCAGGCCGTTGCACTCCACGGTGTGCTCGGTGTCGAAGCGGGCCTGCTCGTCACTGCACAGGTGCTGCCATTGCGCGACCCACTCGCCCCAGCCTGGACCCGCAGGCCGTTCGGCGTGGGCTTGCAGCCAGGCAAGCGTCTTCGCATCGGGTGCGATCAGCGCCGAACGGGCACCCCATTCGATGCTGAGGTTGCACAGCGTCATCCGGCCTTCCAGGTCCATCTCTCGCACCAGGGTGCCGGCGTATTCCACTGCGTGGCCGCGCCCGGCCTCAATGCCGAGGCAGCGGATCAGGTGCAGCGCCAAGTCCTTGGCCGTGACGCTGGGCCCCGGCCGACCTTCCAGCCGCACTCGCATGGTGCGCGGCTTGGTCAGTGCCAGGGTCTGGCTGGCCAGCACATGCACCAACTCCGACGTGCCGCAGCCAAAGGCCAGGCAGCCCAGCGCGCCCACCGTCGAGGCGTGGCTGTCGGGGCAGGCCAGGGTGGCGCCCGGCCAGGCCCAGCCGCGCTCTGCGGAGACCACGTGGCTGATGCCGTGGCGCTCGTCTTCAGGGGACACCACGCTCACGCCGTGCCGCGCCGCAGCCGC
Source organism: uncultured Rubrivivax sp. (assembly GCA_964432385.1). GTDB lineage: Bacteria > Pseudomonadota > Gammaproteobacteria > Burkholderiales > Burkholderiaceae_C > Rubrivivax. Next base: position 2,460 of record CAYSOD010000097.1, on the reverse strand, counting down.
CTCGGTGGCCTCGATGTTGCCTGAGCGCAGCGGCAGGCCCGGCCGGGTGGGCACCGTGTGGTCCTGCACGATGACGGTCTTGTCCTGCCGGCGCACGGGTCGGCCGCTGCGATCCAGCGCGGTGAAGGCGTGCGGCGCATGCAGCTCGTGCACCACATGGCGGTCGACGTAGAGCAGTTCGCGCCCGTCGGCCCGCTGGCCCACCCAGTGCGCGTCCCAGATCTTGTCGAAGAGGGTGCGCGGCGCAGCAGCGCCGTCCCTCAGCCCGGGACTGCTGGCGGGCGTGGATGGCAGGCCGCTCACCAGACGCTCATGGTCTTGGGTTTCGCCGGTCCGTGGGTTTGACAGGCGGTTCATCTTCCAGCAACTGGCGCTCCAGTGCCAGCCACTGGTCCAGCCCCAGCACGGCGTTGTATTCCTCAAAGCTCGCCATGCGGCCCTGCACGGCCGCCGTGTGTCCGTCGCGCCGCAGCGCCCCGAAGGCCTGTTGCAGCGCCTTCACGGCGGCGTAACGGGCCGTGCCCGCATGCAGGGCGAAGACGCAGCCCGCGGCTTGCAGATCGGCGTCGTTCAGCGATGAGCTGGGCGGCGTTTCCTGGATCACCGCCACCAACGGCGCCCGCACCACCTCGGCCACGCGATAAAGCTCTTGCGGGGTGTTCGCGCCCATCACCATGGCGGCATCGGCACCCGCCTCGACATAGGCCCGGGCACGCGCAGCGGCGGCCTCCAAGCCGTGCATGGACTTGGCGTCGGTTCGGGCGATGATGACGAAGTGCGGGTCGTGCCGGGCCTGCACGGCTGCACGGATCTTGCGCACCTGCTCGTCGGTATCCACCACTGGGATGCCCTGGGGCAGCAAGCCGCAGCGCTTGGGCGTGACCTGGTCCTCGAGGTGGATGCCGGCCACACCGGCGGCTTCGAACTCCTGCACCGTGCGCACCACGTTCATCACCCCACCGTACCCGGTGTCGGCATCGCAAATGACCGGGATGTCCAGCCCCCGGGCAATACGCCCCGCATGGTTGACGTTGTCGGTGCCGCTGAGCACCCCGATGTCGGGCAGGCCCAGCAGGCTGGCGGACACGGCGTTGCCCGAGAACGCCACTGCAGGAAAGCCCGCTTGCTGCGCGATGCGGGCTGACAGCCCGTCGTAGGCGCAAGGCATGCGCACCAGGCGACCGGCTTCCAGCAAGGCGCGCAGCACAGCAGCGGGGGAGGGCAAGGACACGGGACGGGACAGCGGAGCCTGCAGCCAAGGATCTTCGGACCGTATCATGAACCGAAGCCCGCATCACCCAGGAGTGTGGCGATGAGACGACCGAAGAGCCTCCAAATGCCTCCCTTGCCCGAATCCGCGGCGGTGCCCTCGCACTTTGCCGAATCGCCCCATTCCCAGCCGCGTCGCCACGCCTTGCGCACAGCATTGCTGCCGGCGTTGGCGGGCGCCTGGCCCTTCGTGCTGCCGAAGGCGTGGGCGCAGGCCGGTCCCGGGGGCTACCCCTTGCGCCCGGTGCGCTGGATCATCCCCACCTCACCGGGCGCCGGCACCGACGTCTCGGCCCGCCTGTTTGCCCAGATTGCCAGCGAAGTCTGGAAGCAGACCGTGGTGCCCGACAACCGGGCGGGGGCCTCGGGCATGCTGGGGCTGGATGCGCTGGCGGCGGCGGCGCCCGACGGCTACACCTTGTCCTTCATGAGCATCTCGCAGTTCATTGACGCCACGCTGCTGCAGAAGTACGTGTTCGAGGCGCAGCGGGACTTCACGCCCATCTCGCTGCTGGCTGCCACACCCCTGGTGCTGCTGGCCCACCCCGACGTGGGGGTCGGCACCGTGGCCCAGATGATCGCCAAGGCCAAGGCCGAGCCCAAGGCGCTGAACTACGGCTCAGGCGGCAGTGGGGGCCTGACCCACCTGGCCATGGAGGTGTTCCTCAAGGGCGCTGGCATCGAAGTCACTCATATCCCCTACAAGGGCAGCGGCCCCGCAGTGATTGATCTGCTGGCCGGACGCGTGCAGTTCGCCTATTCGACGCCTCCGGCCATCGTCAAGCATGTGCAGGCGGGCAAGCTCAAAGCCCTGGCGGTCACCTCGGCCACGCGCTTTTCGGGTTTGCCTGAAGTGCCCACCGTGACCGAGCTTGGCTACCCGGCGGCGTCCATCACCACCTGGTACGGGCTGTTCGGCCCAGCCCACTTGCCTGCGGAACTCGTGGCCTATATCCAGCGCTCGATTGCAGCCGCAGCGCGTGCCGCAGGTACCCAGGGACGCATCGAGTCCAGCGGGGTGGATCCGGTGCTGATGTCCAGCGCTGACTTCGCCGCCATGCTGCGCCGGGAGCGCGAGCAGATCGCCGCCGCGGCGCGGGCGATCGGCTTCAAGAAAGAAGGCTGAAGCTCAGGCGGCCTTGGCCGGCATCGCTGCGTTCGCGCGCCCCTGGGCGATGGTGTTCAGCGCCT
>CAYSOD010000096.1:8864-10213 GCA_964432385.1 uncultured Rubrivivax sp. | reverse complement strand
GCCGGATCATGTCGCTCATGGCCCACACGGTTTCCTCGATGGGCGTGTGCGGGTCCGGGCGGTGACAGTAAACGAGGTCCACATGCTCCAGTCCGAAACGCCGCAGCGATCCATCGATGGCCTGCATCAGGTACTTACGATTGAGCGTGTCGCGGCGGTTGACGGCTTCACCCGCGCGGTCCAGCCCCCAGAAGAACTTGGTGGAGACCACGTAGTTCAGTCGCGGCCAGCCCAGGCGCTTGAGGGCCTGGCCCATGATCTCTTCGCTGCGCCCGGCCGCGTAGCCCTCGGCGTTGTCGAAGAAGTTGACGCCCCCGTCATAGGCCGCGGCCATCATCTCCACGGCTGAGTCGGCGCCCACCTGGTTGTGGTACGTCACCCAGGAGCCCAGGGACAGGGCGCTGACGCGCAGGCCGGCGCGGCCGAGACGGCGGTATTGCATGGTGTGAGGCTTGAAGAGTTGAACGATCGAGTCAGCGTAGCGCATTGCCGCACGCGTCGCACGGCCTCGGTTATCGTCCAGCCTGCATGAAGCCCACGCCTGAACTGCGCATCGCCGTCATCGGCGCCGGCCCCGTGGGGCTGGCCCTGGGCCTGCACGCCGCCCGCACCCTGCCCCGCGCAAGGATCGCGCTGTTCGATGCGCGGCCTTTGGACCAGGATGTCTCGGCCGACCCGCGCACCCTGGCCCTGGCCCTGGGCAGCGTGCAGTTGCTGCAGCGCCTGCGGGCCTGGCCTGCGGACCGGGCCACGCCCATCGAAACCGTGCATGTATCGCAGGCCCCACCTTCCGTGGACGGTGGGCAGGTCTGCTTGCGGGCCGCCGACCTGAACGTGCCCATGCTGGGCGCCGTCATCGCCTACGGGCCGCTGGTCAGCGCGCTGCAGGCCGCCTGGCATGAGCAGGAGATCGCCTCGGGCGGACGCTTGCAGTCACGGTTCGGCACGGCGGTCCACAGCCTCAAGCCCTGGGCCGACCGCGGCGGGCAGCCCACGGGGGTGGAGGTGGATGCCGGCATCGCCGAAACTTTTGACTTGGCGGTGGTGGCCGAAGGCGGCGTCTTTGCCGACCAGTCACGCAAGGCCTTGTCGCACGACTACCGTCAGACCGCCTGGGTGGGCACCGCCACCCTGGAGAGCGGCCAGGCCGGCACTGCCTTCGAGCGCTTCACGCGCCAGGGCCCAGTGGCCCTGCTGCCGCTGGGCCAAGATGGTGACGGCCGCTTGCGCGCCGCGCTGGTGTGGTGCGTCTCTGTTGAGGACGACCCGGTGGAGCCGCTGGACGAAGCGCAGCGCATCGCCGTGCTCAACACCCTGCTGCCCGAGCGCGCCGGGCGGGTGGTGGCGCT
>CAYSOD010000096.1:0-8764 GCA_964432385.1 uncultured Rubrivivax sp. | reverse complement strand
GGCGTGGCGGCTGCACGTGGCTTGGGCCTGAGCGTGCTGCAAGCCCTGCCACCCCTGCAGCGGATGCTGGCGCGGCAGATGATGTTCGGACGACGCTGACGCCTCGGCGGCCCTGGCCAGCGCCTGGCGCAGCGCGTGGGACGCCGCCTCAGAACGGCGACGACCAGCGTGCAGACAGCAAACCGCTGCGCCCTGGGGCGGGCTCGAAGAAACGTGCATTGCCCTCGTTGACGATCACGCTGCCGGCCACGCGACGGTCGGCCAGGTTGTCCACCCGGGCCAACAAGTCCAGCCGCCCCGCGCCCAGGTTCAGGCGCCACTGCGCACGCAGGGCCAGCAGCCCGAAACCGCCCGCGAAGTCGCTGTTCACGTCGTTGACCGGCAGCCGGCCCTGGCCTTTGACCTCCAGGCCGAGCTCCAAGGGTTGAAGTGGCTGCCACACCAGCTCCGCAAAGCCCGATCGCGCCAGCGTGCCGGCAATGCGATGACCCGCCGGCACGGGCAGATCCGGGTTGGTACAGGGCACGCTGCGGCACACAAAGAAGCCGTCCACGTAGGTGGCCTGCAGCGCCGTGAGGGCGAGTTGGGCGCGCCACTGAGGCGCCACGCGCCAGCGCAGGTCCAACTCCGCGCCCTGACGCTGCGTGCGCCCCACGTTGCGGAAGGTCGAACGACCGCCTCGGTTGGTGGCAATGCCGATCTCATCCTCGGTGCGCGCCTCGAAGACCGCGAGGTCCAGCGCCAGCCCGGCACCCACCGGCCGCCACTTCAGCCCCGCCTCCACCTGGCGGCTGGTCTGCGCCTTCAAGGCCGTGTTGAAGCCCGGCAGGCCGTCCGGTCGGTACGCGAGTTCACCCAAGGTGGGCGACTCGAAACCACGGCCGGCACTCAGGTAGAGCTGCCAGGTGGGCGCGGCACGCCACTGCAGCGCGGCCACCGGGTTGGAGTACCCATAGGCCAAAGCGCCCGAGTCGTCGGCGTTGCCGCCGACGATGTAGCGGTCCTGCGAGCGAAAGCGCACCCGGCCGTCGCGCAGGCCCACCACGGCCGTCCATGCGGCCGCCAGGTCAATCTCCCCCTGGGCGTAGAAGTCCCGGGTGGAAGCGCGGTTGCGTTCGTCGCGGCGCAGCTTGCCGGTCACACCCAGCAGTTGCGCGGCGCCGGTGCCAACGAAGTTCTCGTACCCCCGGCGGTCCTCATCGCTGTCGTCCATGGAGGCGCCCGCAGTCAGTCGGGCCGCGCGCTCGCCGGGCAGGGCCCAGCGCCAGTTCAGCCGGGCATCGGCACCCGAGTAGCTGCGGTCGAAGTCGATCACGCCACCCGGCTGGCGCTCGGTGAGCGAGGGATTGGCGGCGTTGAACTGCGTACTCACCGGGATGGCCTGCCACTGGGTGACCGAGCGGCGCCCCTGGTACAGGCTCACAGCGCCTTCGCTCAAAGGGCCCAGACCGTCAAAACGGTGCCGCCAGTTCAGGCCAGCCTGGTCCTGCCGCGTGAGCTTGCGGGTGTTGAAACGATCGGCCTGCCCGGGCGCCGTCTGGGGCAGGGCCTGGGTGGTGGTCTGGTCAGGGTCTTGCTGAAACTGTGCGCGGGTCAGGCCCAGGGGGTCCAACGCCGGCTGGTCCAGCGCATTGACCACGACGACCACCCGGTCGCGCGCACCTTCCCAACCCAGGCGCAAATTGCCCAGCGTGCGGGTGGCTGAAGACTGGGGCCTGAACCCATCGATCTCGAAACGCGATACCTGAGCGCGCACGCTGAAGCCAGCGCCCAGCGGGGCCTCCACCCCGAGGCGCAGTTGCTGCAGACCATCGCTGCCCAGGTCGCCGTCCAGCGACCACCGGCGCTCCTTGGGCGCCGTGCTCACCAGGGAAATGACCCCGCCGGAACTGCTGCCGTACAGGGCCGTGAAAGGCCCTCGAAGCACCTCGATACGCTGCGCGCCGGCCAGGTCGAAATGCGACACCTGGCCCTGCCCGTCCGGGCCGGCGGCCGGGATGCCGTCAGCGTAAAGGCGCATGCCGCGCACGCCGAAGCCCGCGCGGGCACCGAAGCCGCGGGAGTTGATCTGCAGGTCTTGCGCGTAGTTGCTGCGGTTGGCCACCACGAGGCCCGGCACCCGTGCCAGAGCCTCGGACAGGTTCACCATGGGGCCGGCCGCACGCAGGGCCTGGGCGTCCACCACGCCCACGGCATAAGGCGTGTCAAACAGACGCCGCTCCACGCCGCTGGCGGCGATGACGACCTGCTCGACATCGGCAGGGGACGACTGGGCCTGAGCGCCAGGGCTGCAGGCGACCAGGGCTGCCACGCACAGGATGGCCGCTGCCTGCCGGGGCTCAGCGCGGGGTTTGAACTTCGATTCGCAAAGAGGCATACCAGGCCGCCAGGTTGGAGATGTCGTCATCGCTGAGCATACGGGCCATCACGGCCATCACTTCATGCCGGCGGGCACCACTGCGGTAGGCCTGCAGTTGCGCTGCGGTGTAGATGGCGGGCTGGCCCGCCAGATGCGGCGCGTCGGGCGCCGTGGAGATGCCTTGGGCGCCGTGGCACACCGCGCACATCTGCGCCTTCGCGCGGCCGGCTTCGGGGTCACGGGCCTGCGCAGGGCTCCAGGCCAGGAAGAGCATCAGCGCCGTCGTCAGGCACCACAAAGGGCGAATCATCGTCGGGGATCCATGGCAAAGGTTAAGGGGTGGTTGTTGAGACGGCCCCGCAGGAAGCCGTCTCAACAGACCGCAAGGTCGGGCCTCCTCACCGAGGAGGGCCCGAGGTCGCGCCGAGCAGCGGGCGCGATGCGCGCTTCAAGGCGCGCTGTAGGTCACGCGGTAGATGGCGCCGGCGAAGTCGTCGCTGATGAGCAGCGAGCCGTCCTTCATCATGGCCACGTCCACGGGGCGGCCGCGGTACAGGCCATTGGCATCGAGCCAACCTTCGGCAAAGACCTCGCTCTTGTCGGCCGTGCCATCAGCCTTGAGCGACACGAAGTTGATCAGCGCGCCCGTGGGCTTGGTGCGGTTCCAGGAGCCGTGCGAGGCCACGAAGATGCCGTTGCGGTACTTCTCCGGGAACATGCTGCCGCCCGAGAAGGTCATGCCCAGCTGCGCCTGATGCGCCGGGAATTCGACCTGCGGCTTGGTCCACTGGGCCGGCGGGGCCATGCCCTTGAGGTCCGGCGCAGCGTCGGTGCCGGCGATCTGCACGTTGTTGCCGTGGATGAAGGGGTAGCCGAAATGCTCACCACCCGCCTTGGTGATGCGGTTGAGCTCGCCCGGGGGCGTCTCGTCACCCATCCCGTCGGTCTGGTTGTCGGTGAACCAGACCGTCTTGTCCTTGGGGTTGATGTCCATGCCCACGGAGTTACGCACCCCAACGGCCACCACCTCGCGCTTGGAGCCATCGAAGGCGTTCATGCGGACCATGCCGCCAATGCCCAGCTTCTCGTACAGGGCCACCTTGTCCTTGGGCTGCACATTGAAGGGCTGGCCCAGCGTGACGTGGAGCTGGCCCTTGTCGTCCACACGGCAGGTGCGCGCGCCGTGGTTGAAGCTCTCCTCCTCGACAGGGATCAACCTGCCCTGAGGCACCACTTCAATCACGGCCACATCCGGGCCTTCGTAGAAGAACTCGGCCGCCGGGAAGTTCAGCACGCGGTTGTGCTCCACCACGATGAGGAAGCCGTCACGCGTCCAGCACACGCCATTGGGGTTGGTGAACTTCAGCGAGGGGGCGAAGGACTTCACCTCGTCGGCCACACCGTCGCTGTTACGGTCGGTCACGGCCCACACGGTGGTCTTGCGGGTGCCCACGAAGAGCATGTTGGTGTTCGGGGCCACGGCCATGTGGCGCGCATCCGGCACCACGGCATAGAGATCGATCTTGAAGCCCGGGGGCATCTTGATATTGCGCAGGTTGGCGCGGATGGCGTCAGCATTGCGGCCGGTTTGCGGCACCACGGGGATGTTCAGGTCGGTGGTGGCCACCTTGAACTGCTTGAGCTTTTCCAGGTTCTGCTGGGCCAGGGCCGGAAGGGTCACGGCGCAAGCCAGCGCCGCGGCAGCCGCCAGCCGCAAAGGACGAAGGTTCAGGGACATCACGGTTCTCCTTGGGAATCAGGGGACATGGGGTTACAGGAACTCGGCAAGATGCAATGCCCTATGCGCCTGCAAACCGAGAAAGCGCAAGGCGTATGCCAATTCGGGAAAACCTCTAAGGCCGCCAGCGTCTTTCCTGGGAAGACACCCCTGCACGCTCCAACACCTGATCCACTTCTGCACAGCCCCTGGCCTGCGGGTGCACAGAATCTGCACACGGGCCCGCGAGCGGCGATGTCATCCGCCGCCTTTGCAAAGCCTTCAGGCTGCGTTGCCCTCAAACGAACACCGATGGACGGTCCTTGCGGCCTAATGCGGCTCAAAGATCCACGCTGCAGATGACACCGCAGACCGCACAGCCCGCACATGGCATCAGGCCTGAGCAAGCGCGTGCACTCGCCGCGCGGCCGTGCACGAGCCCGCTGGACGGGCAGCCCGGCAGCGTCATCCTGGACAGCTGGGCCCGCTGCCTGGAAGCCGGGCTGGACTCGGCACGCCCACTGCGGATCGAGGTGGCCGGCGATGCCGAGCTGGCACGCAGCCGGCAGCGGGCCGAAGTGGTCAGACGGCTGGCGCGGGCTGAACTGGAGACGCTGGCACAGCAGATCGCAGGCTCGAATTTCCTGCTGGCTTTCGCCGACCACGAGGGCATGATCCTGGACCTGTACGCGGACAACCGATTTGCCATGAGCGGCTCGGGGGCAGGCATCGTCGCGGGCAGCCTGTGGGACGAGCGCCGCGCTGGCACCAACGGCTTGGGCACCGCGCTGGCACTGGGGCAGCCCGTGGCCGTCACGGGCACGGAACACTACTTTCACGACCTGGGCGGCATCTCCTGCACCGCCGCGCCCGTGCGCGACGCAGCCGGCGAGCTGGTGGGGGTGCTGGACGCCTCGTCCTACTTCGAGTCGCGTCAGCAGCACACCTTGGCGCTGGTGCAGATGGCCGCCACGCACATCGAGAACGGCTTGCTGTTGCATCAGATGCAAGGCCGGACGGTGCTGGCCGTTCACCCGCGCGCCGAGTTTCTGGGCACCCTGTCCACTGGCTTGCTGGCCTTTGACGGTGACGGGCGGCTGTGCGCACTCAATGCCCGTGCCCGCAGCCTGTTGGCGGGCCTGGCCCTCGGCCGCGGAGCGAGCTTCGACCAGCTCTTCGAAGAACCTTTCGAACAGGTGATGGCCCGACTGTTTCATGACCCCGAAGTCGGCTTGCGCGACGCCCTGGGCAGCAGCCTGGTGGCCCGCGCACTGCACCGAGGGCCCGCGCCTCAGCACCATGCGATGGGAAGCTCGAGTCGAGGCCCCACTTCCAGCGCCGTGGCTGCGCAGCCAAGACGCCCGGCAGCTGCTCGGAATCGTGGATCTGTCACAGCACCCCCCGAGTACGCCACGAAAGCGGGGCGCAGCGCAAGTGAACGACCCGCCTTCGTGGCCGACGACCCGCGCGTGGAGAAGGCCTGCAGCACGCTGCGTCGGGCGGTGCGCATGGGCGTGCCCGTGCTGATCCAGGGCGAGACCGGCACGGGCAAGGAAGTGATCGCCCGGCACGCGCACGAGTTCAGCGGGCGCAAGGGTGACTTCATCGGCGTGAACTGCGGGGCCTTGCCGGCAGAGCTCGTGGAGGCCGAACTCTTCGGGTACGTGGCCGGCGCGTTCACCGGGGCGCGCCGGGAGGGCAGCGCGGGCCTGATCGCGTCGGCCCACGGCGGCACCCTGTTGCTGGACGAGATCGCCGAGCTGCCACTGCCGCTGCAGGCCTCGCTGCTGCGGTTTCTGGACGACCGGTGTGTTCGCCCCGTGGGTGGCACCGCGCAGCGCGTGGTGGACGTCCAACTGCTGGCCGCCAGCCACGCAGACCTCGCCGACGAGGTGGCGGCCCGGCGCTTTCGCCAGGACCTGCTGTACCGGCTCAACGTGGTGGAAGTCCGCTTGCCGCCGCTGCGCCAACGCAGCGACCTTGCCGCCGCCGTGCACCACGTTCTCCAAGGCCTGGACCCCGACGCGACCATCAGCCCTGCGGCGCTGGAACGCCTTTGCCAGCACAACTGGCCAGGGAACTTCCGGGAACTGCGCAGCGTGCTCACCCGGCTGCTGCTCGAGGTGGCGCCCAGCATGTCTGCGGGTGCCCTGGCTGCCCATCTGACGCTACAGGCCGTACAGAACGTGCTGCCGGCACCAGGCCTGCACGGGCAGGAGGTCTTTCCGGCTGTGGCCACTGGCTCCGGCCTGCAGCAGGCCGCCACGATGACGGTAGTCCAGGCTTTCGAGCGCTGCGGGCGCAGCGTGAGCCGAACCTCGCGCACCCTGGGCATTTCGCGCACCACCGTCTACCGGCACCTGCGGGAAGCCGGGCAGGCCAGGGGGCATGCCCGCTTCTGAACCCTCCAGGCCGCTCCTGAATCCGGGCCGCGCCGACGCCGTCGGCCTGTCTTGCAGGTCGCAGCCCCGGGCTCGCCTACAAGCGCCGGTGCTGCAAGGCCGGCAATTGCTGCCGTACCTGCGCCAGCCGCGCGTTGACCAGCTCCGCCAGCACCACGCCTTCGCCTTCGTCCTTGCAAGCGAGCACCTCGCCCCAGGGGTCCACGATCATGCTGTGCCCCCAGGTTCTGCGGCCGTTCTCGTGCACCCCGCCTTGGGCGGGCGCCAGCACGTAGCACTGGTTTTCCACGGCACGGGTGCGCAGCAGCAGTTCCCAGTGCGCCTGCCCGGTGGTGTGGGTGAAGGCCGAAGGGACGCACAGCAGGTCGCAGGGTGCCTGCCCGGGGGCGAAGGTCAAGGCCCTGTACAGCTCGGGAAAGCGCAGGTCGTAGCACACGCTCAGACCCACGCGGTGGCCCGCTGCCTTGAAACTGGACGGCGTGTCACCCCGCTCCAGCACCCGGGCTTCGTCGTAGCGCTCACGGCCGTTGTCGAAGGCGAACAAATGGATCTTGTCGTACCGCGCAGCCACCTCACCGTCCGGGCCGAAGGCCAGACAAGTGTTGCGCACATGGTCGGGCCGCCCGGGTACCGCCATCGGCAGCGTCCCACCCACGATCCACACCTCGTGCTGCCGCGCCGCCTCGGACAGCGTGCGCTGTATCGGGCCCTCACCTGGCGTCTCGGCCACGGCCAGTTTGTCTGTGTCGCGCAGGCCCAGCAAGCAGAAGTATTCGGGCAGCCCCACCAGTTGCGCGCCTTGCGCCGCGGCCTGCGCAACCAGGCGCTGTGCGGCCTCCAGGTTGCGCTGGAGATCAGGGGTGGACACCATCTGGAGCGCAGCGATTTTCATGGGCGGGTCCGGGCAGTCGGTCAAACGGTGATGCGAGCTGTGGTCCAGGCGAGCCGTCGATGGCAACGCCCCAGCCGCAGCGCACCGGACAGATTGTGAAGGCCCTGAGCCGAGGAATGACCCTGCGGGCGCATGACACCCGGCCGCGCTTGAGGCGCGCACACCCGCGCTCGCCAAAGGCCCCTTGGCCTGCTCAACCAACTGAAGCCGCTACGCTGGGAGCAGAGTCAGGAGTCAGCAGGAGCACTTTGGGCACACCTCACCGTTCAGACCCATCGCCAAGACGATGGGCGGACTGTGCAGCAGCCGGACTTCCGCAGCGACGGGAGCCGGCACGCAAACCCCTTGGCCATGCCCACGGGTGCCACGCTGGGAGAGAGGAAAGATGAACCATTGCACACCGCGGCACCCCGGTGCCGTCCTGCCATGAGGGCGGGCATGTTGCGCGCGCAGGCCTCGGCCGAGACTGCCCACGCCACCCTGTCCCTGGTGGGATCCGAGCCGCCAGCGGCGGCGGCCCGGGCTGAGCACAGCCGCTTTGTCCAGCGCATCCGCCGCCGCTATGGGGCAGACCTGGACAAGCTCTCGCCGGGCTTGCCCGACGGCTCGGCCATGCGTCAGACGCTGGAACGTCTGCGTGTTGCCGGCCGGGACCTGCCCAGCGCGCTGCGCGTCACGCGACAGCTGGTGCTGGAGCGCCTTGCGGTGCTCGACATCGAACAGGGCGCCTGGCTCGACGACATCACCCACACCATGACGGCCTTGGCCGAGGTGACGCTGGAAGAGGCGCTGGCCCAGGCACGGCGTGATTGCGACGCGCGGCACGGCGCAGCTCTCGACGCGGCCGGGCAGGCGATCGACTTCTGGATCGTAGGCATGGGCAAGCTCGGCGCGCGCGAGCTGAACGTCTCCTCCGACATCGACCTCGTCTACGTCTATGAAGAGGACGGCCAGACCCAGGGCGTGGCCGGCGGCGCCGACGCCGCACCCGGCCAACGCACCGGGGTGGTTTCGGCCCACGAGTACTTTTCACAGGTCGCCAAACGGCTCTACACGCTGATCGGCGACACCACCGACGATGGCTTCGTGTTCCGCATGGACCTGGCCTTGCGGCCCAACGGCAACTCGGGCCCGGCGGTGGTGAGTCTGGCCATGCTGGAGGAGTACTTCCAGGTACAGGGCCGCGAATGGGAGCGCTTTGCCTGGCTCAAGAGCCGCGTGGTCGCCCCTCAGGCAGCGGTGGACAGCGGCCGGGCCAAGGCGCTGCGCTCGCTGGTCACGCCCTTCGTTTACCGCAAGTACCTTGACTACGGCGTTTTCGAAGGCCTGCGCCAGTTGCACCGCAAGATCCGGGAGGAAGCGCAGCGCCGTGCGGCGGGGCGGCCGCAACGGGC
>CAYSOD010000095.1:1471-10422 GCA_964432385.1 uncultured Rubrivivax sp. | reverse complement strand
CCACGCTCAGCCCGTAGTTCACGGCCTCGGCCAACTGCCCCATGTAGCTGGCTCCCGGCGCGGCGGCGAAGGCCACGACGAAGAAGTGGTACAGGCTGTCTTGTGTGGCGGTCTGGAAGCTGAAGCGGCTGTCGGCAGCGTTGGCGTTGCCTGCCAGATCCTTGACCGCGCCCGACCCCAGTTCCACGATGTACTTCGTGAAGATGTTCAGGTCAGCGGTGGGGTTGAGGATCAACGTGCTGCCAGACGCGGTGGCGTTGGCAGCGGTGAAGGTCTCCACCACCTTGCCGTCGGCGGTCTTGAGGGTGACGGTACCAGACTCGCGCTGAACCAACTCGTTGAAGCTGACGGTCAGGTTGCTGCTCACAGCCACCGCTTTGCCACCAGACGGCGGGTTGAGGATCTTGAGTGCGGGCGGCTTGGTGTCTGTGGTGTCGGGTGCCGGCACGGTGACGTCGGCAAACGACAACGACTCGATATTCAATAACGTGTCAAAGCCGCTGACGCCATCCCGCGCTTCGACAAAGACTTTGCCGAACGCGGTGCTGATCGCATACGCCGAGATCGGGCCGTCGAAAGCCGCTGTGTCTGCGCCGTCGCCGCCGTTGATCCAGTCATTCCCCCTGCCGCCTTTGAGCCGATTGCCCAGGGTATTGCCCAGCAGCACATCGTCCAATGCCGAGCCCGTGGCGTTCTCGATCACGGTGGACGAGGGAAGTGCCAGGTTGTCGACCCCCGCAAAACCACCGGGTGACAAGCCGATGCTGCTGAAGCGTCCGGGCTGCAGGTCAATCGACACTGCGTAGGGCACATCGGAGGCATCCAGCGTGTCAATGCCGCCATCGTCGATGAGCGTTGTCTGCGATGCCGCGGCAGCACCTGTCAAGCGGTATACCGTGTCGCCGGTTGACAGGGTGCTGGCGCCATACAGGTAACGCAACGCGTTGACATCCAGTGGCCCCCAATCGGCGCGGAACAAGCCGTCCGGAGAGGGTGTCTGCGACATCACGGTGAGCGCGGTGCGGTCATGCTGTGCCATCAGCTGCGTGGTCCAGGTGTCCCCCGAATCCACATTGCGCGGGTGGCGCAGCCCCAAAGCGTGACCGATCTCGTGCAACAGTGCAGCTCGCCCTGCGCTGCCAGGGCTCACGTTCAGCATGGACTCGACGTCCATCCACACATCACCTGCAGCATCTCCGCCTTGCCCGGGCATCGTGGCCACACCCTTGGTGGCTGCCTGCTGGCTGACACCGAAACGCAACTGCCCCACCGTCGCGCCGCTCTCAGCCACTTCCGTGAAACGCAGGCCGCATATCTCGGCAGTTCGCGCCAGCAGGTCGCGCACCAACTGCTGCTCTGCTGCATTGAAGGCTCGGAAGCCCTGGGCGCCTACTCCGGATGCAGGCGCTTGCGTGACGAAGCTGAAAGTCAGGGAGACGGATGAGCCCACGGCCTGGGCAGCATTCCAGCGCAGTGCCCCGCCAGCGGCCACGGCCTCTCGGGCCATGGTGTCCTGGGTGATGAGATCGGCGAACAGGTATCGAGTCGCCGCAGCGTCTGCGGACCAGGTGGCGGCGTCCACCACGTCAAAGTACTCGACGTCCTGCAAGGTGTAGGCAAGGCCTGTGCCCGTCTTGGGCTTGACGGTGACGCTACGGCCGTCTGCCGACACCGTGATTGAAAGATCAGAGAGGACGGGGCGTCTTGAGGCCATGCCTGGGCCCGGGAGGAACTCTCCCCACTTCAGATCGACGCCGTCAAATCCAAGGCCTCCGAGGAAGGTATCGTCCCCTCCATTCGGGGAGTAATAGTCATCCTGGGCGCTGCCCTTGATCCAAGCGTTGGCAGCGCCGCTGCCGTGCACCACATGTATGCCTACGAGCGTGTCGCGCCCCCCCAGACCGTCCTCCGCCCAGCCCTCTTCCAGGTTCACTCTGAGGTTAGGGCCTGCGTCCCAGTAAGCCACGGCCATCCTCAGCCAGGGCTCCCCGGGCTTGATCAATTGCTCAAGGGTGTCATTGCCAGGCCCGCCAATGGCCGTGCCGGAATAGAGCTTGATGGTGTCATTGCCGGCCAGGCCGAAGACGTTGTTCCATTGGCTACGCTCTGCTTCGGGTTGGACGTAGGTGTCCAACCCTGTGGTGAGGTTGATGTCAGCCATGGATGGGCCTCACGCGAGCAGCAGGGGAATGGTCTTCTGCGAAAAATTCGCAAGATTGGGAAAGACCTCTGGCAAGCGCGATGTCTCCAAACCCATCCACTGCATCAGTGAAGCGGCAAACTGGTCAGTGGAGGTGGTCGGCACATGCCGCCCGTTTCTGGCCTGGTCGCCGTCGTCTGGGCCACCAAGCAATGGGCTCGGGAAGTTGCCCAGCACCGTGCCCCCGGCTACGGGCCCCCCAATGGCCCAGAAGTGGTTGCCCCAGGCGTGTTCACTGCCGCCACCCGAGCCCGGCCGGACTGTGCGGCCAAAGTCACTCATCACCGCCGTCACCACGTTCATGTCGACCCCGCTGGCCCGATTGGCCGAGTCGAAGGCTGCCAGGGCTTTGGCCAGGATGGGCAACTGCGCATCCTGCGTGCTTGTGCCACTGCCGCGCTGATTGGCGTGCGTGTCGAACTGGCCCCAGTCCACAAAGAAGATCTGCCGGCGGTAACCCTGGGCCTTGAAGTATGGCAACACGGTGGCAATGCTGCGCAACCGCGACCCAAGGCTGCCGTTTGAATCCGTTCCAAAGTCTTCTGCCGGCGCGCGCGACTGCATCAGGGCCTGAGTGAAGATGGTGGAGTCCGCCAGGGCTGCGCCGTACGTACGGGCGTACTCCTGCTCGTAGGCGTTGCTGAACTGCCAACGGGCCATGCGGTTGAGCACTTGGACGTTCTGCCGCTCCGGGTAGGCCAGGTCTCCCCACCCCCAGTAGCGGGGGCCGTTCTCAGCCATGAATGAAACCTGAGAGGAGCGACCCAGCACCAAGGTCCGTTCGGTGCTGGTCGTGATGGCTGACAGGCCGTGGCGCAAAGTGGTGGGCAGCGCCTCGAGGGTTCGGCCTCCCCAACCACTGAGATCATCGCCCCCCGTCCAGCCCTGTTGCATCATGACCTGGTCAAAGTGCGACAACAGGAAGGGTGGTATTTCCACCGCGTTGTCTCGGACCTGCCCAGCCGTTGCGGGAACGACGAGGGGACCCACGTTGGCTACAAATGCCAAGCGCCTCTGTGCATAGAGCGCTTGAAGATCGGCGAGGCTCGGATGCAATCCGAAAGTTCTTCCTCCCGCAGTGCCCGGCAGGTTGACCAAAGAAGCCTTGGGCAGGGCGAGGTTGGCGCGTGCGGTCTGGTAGTCGTTATAACCGCCGTCCGTGGGTACCAAGGTGTTGTGTCCGTCATTGCCGCCATTCAGGAACACGACCACCAGGGCACGGTAGCTTTCATCACCGGCCAGACTGAGGGTGGGCGTGCCACCCAAGAAAGAGGTGCCCAGGCCGATGGTGGCCAGTGAGGCCGCTGTGGCAAGTAGCTGTCTGCGATTCGTGGTCATTTGATGACTCCGAAGGAGGGGGTGGCCAAAGCGAAGCCCAACATGACCATGGACCATGTACCTGCATCAAATCCCGCGTTTCCACGAGCCTCCGCGTTCAACTGGTCCAACGTGGAGCGCAGGGAGGGTGGCATAGCGCCGCGGAAGTAGCGGGTCGATACGAGCTCTATGTAGGCAGTGGATGACTGGGCCATTGCGTTTGAGAACTCGGCAAGGCTGCAGCCAGCGTCAAGATAGCCTTTGGTTCCGTTGAATTTCCACAAGAGGCCGTTCGGGTCCCCGTAACGCCCTACAAACTCGTTGGCGTTGAGCAGCTTTTGCTCTGGTGCCAACAGGTTGCTGCCCGGAGCGCGGTCCGTGGGCGCATAGAAGCCGAAGACGCTGTTAGGTCCAAAGGGTCTTTGGCGGTAGGGAATGGATTCCAAACCGTCGGGCTCTTTGAAGTTGCGTTGACAACCCATCCCGCGGGCGAAGGCCATGTGCTGCAGGAAGGGCTCGCGGAACTTGCCGTCCATGGTCTGAGCCCTTGCCGGGTCGTCACCTCGCCGCGCTTCGGCGTCCAGCAAGATGGCCTTGACCACGGCCTTGAGGTCGCCCACTGCGCCCCGACCGTTGTCCTGGAACACGCGTGCGATCCGCGCCACATATTCGGGGCTCGGGTTGCTCTTGACCAGGTGCTGGATCAGACGCGTGCTGACAAAAGGGGCCGTGTTGGGGTGCGTGACCAGCAGGTCGATGGCGTCATCCAGGTCTTTGGGGGCATCCTGGCCCGCCGCGAAGGTGCGGCCCAGCACCTTCTTCTGGCCGCTGTCTCGCTCCGGTGCCCACTTGCTCGGCACCATGGGTGTGTCCCAGCCGGTGCCGTTGTTGCCATTTGGGTCGGCTGGGTCGTAGGTCCGCGTCCAGCCGGTCAGTACCCGAGCCAGTTCTTCAACGTCGGTCTGTGAGTAAGTCTCGACCGCTCTGCCCTTCGCATCCCGCTGCAGCGTACCGTCAACGTTCAGTTTGACGACGCCCACAGAGAAGAGTTGCATCAGTTCCCGAGCGAAGTTCTCGTTGGGCGCGCAGTGCGGGCACTCGGCGCTTTTTGGGCGGTTCTGGTCATTGTTTAAAAAGAAGCCCATGTGGGGGCTGATCGAGGCCTGCTTGAGGAGCTCCCGATAACTGCCGAAGCTGTGTTGGTGCAGAAGGTTGAGCCATGCCACATGGCCGAACGGGTCGCCACTTGTGACGCTGGCCACGAGAAAGTTGCCGATCGACCAAACGGTCCGCCGCCGAAGCTGGTCGGGTTCGGTCAGCGTCTGGTTCATCCAGGTCGCGATGGGGAAATTCCAGACCTCGGGCACCGCCGGTATGGCGCGGTTGCGCACCCTGGTCGGGCCTTCAGGAATCTTCGTGTAGGGCAGCGCGAATTGCTCGTCGATCCACTGCTCGAAGCCTTTGGTTCTGATTTCTTCGATGAGTTTGGGCGTGGCGCCAAAGGTCGCCTGATCAGCAAAGCGCGCCGCGGCGTAGTAACTGACCTTGTAGGCCGTGGGCGTGATCTGTCCAGAAGAAGCCATCAGGTTGCTGGAGGCTGCCTCCCGGCCATCTGAGCAGCCCTGCAGGCCGACGACCCCGCAGATCATGCTGACTGCCAGCAAGCTTCTGTAGAGAGGTCCGATGTTCTTGGGCACTCGCATACGTTTGTTCCTATGTCTGAACGGCTCTGTTGCCAAGGCATTCGACAGCTTGGGTTAACCCAGAAGCAGTCAATTTCCGCTGCCAGGAACGGCTATGCACCTTTGCCTGTTGAGGATCACCGCCTCGGATACTCACCCAGGCACAAATTGGATGAACATCACAATCGACAGTCAACTGGGCTAACCCTCACTGTGTGTCTCGGGTGTGCCGGGCCACTTCCCATATCCATGGGAGGTGAATCTGGCGAAATGTTGTCATGGTGGGAGGTGGAGTTCTGCAAGAGGAGCAGTCAGTGGTCAGCGATGAAACGATTCGCGTGGTGCTGGTGGAGGACGACGAGCGCATGAGATTGCAGTTGGCCTCAGTGGTGACTGCAGACCCCCGCCTGATGCTGATGGCGATGTTCGGCCGCATGCGCCCTGCGCTGGGCTGGCTGGCCGAGCACACGCCAGACGTGCTATTGGTGGACCTGGGGCTTCCTGACGGCTCTGGGCTCGAGCTGATCCGCGTTTGTGCACGCCTTCACGACCAGTGCGAGATCATGGTCGTGAGCATGTTTGCGGATGAGGGTAATGTCTTGGCAAGCATCGAAGCCGGCGCGCTGGGCTACGTTCACAAGGACGCCGCAGACACTGACATCGTCGAGGCTATCCTCAGCATTCGGTCAGGTGGATCACCCATGAGCCCATCCATTGCTCGCCGCATGCTCAAGAGAATCAGGTCATCATCAAGCACCCCTCCGACACGGCCTGCGGCTTCAGCAACCGCGGCGGAACTGACACCACGCGAAACCGAGATACTCAACCTCATCTCGCGCGGTTACAGCTACCAGGAGGCGGCCGATCTCCTGCAGATCATGGTGTCTTCCGTTCAGACGCATATCAAGAGCATGTACCGCAAGCTCTCGGTCAACTCCCGCAGCGAGGCCGTGTTCGAAGCTCGAGCCTTGGGTCTGTTGCAGGACGCCAAGCTGCGTGAGCATTGAAGCCTTGATGCTCAGGGGGCTGCTGCGACCTCTGTACCGATTCGCGGTCCAAGCGATGTGGCTGGTGT
The DNA here is from genome assembly GCA_964432385.1 of uncultured Rubrivivax sp. GTDB lineage: Bacteria > Pseudomonadota > Gammaproteobacteria > Burkholderiales > Burkholderiaceae_C > Rubrivivax. The sequence continues at coordinate 4,148 of CAYSOD010000095.1, read as the reverse complement.
TGGCCACCTTGTCGATGGCGCGTGCCGAGATCCAAGAACTGAAGCCAGAGACACTGACCGTGCAGGTCAAGGGCAAGCCGGCCCGAATCTTGGAAGCTCGCCTGCCATTTCACTGGGACTCCAACTGTCAGGGTGAGAACGGGTCGGCACTTCTGGTGACGAACTTTGTGCGTTCCTCCTCTGAAGGTCCACTGGCCATACTGTTGCCTCGCATCGGTAATGGGTACTCGGTGGAACTCAATGGCCGACTGCTCGTTCAGCAGGGCATGGACCGCCGCAGCCCCTGGAAGGACTTTGGCAAGCAGCCGCGATGGGTGCCGCTGCCTACAACCGTGCTTGAAGAGTCGAACCGGCTGCACATCCGGATCGAAGCGCAGCAAGGGCGCAAGGCGGGTATCGCCCAGGTCCTGCTTGGGCCTGAGGATGAGATTCGCAGCTTGTTCGAGACCGAGCGCGCCTGGCGCTCCTATGGCGCATTGGTCGTGGCGACTGCCAGCACCACATTGGGAGTGTTCGGGCTACTCGTCTGGGCCCGGCGTAAAGAACCTGTCTACCTCGCATACGGTCTGGGTGAGCTGCTTTGGGCCTTTGCGATGTTGGACCCGCTGCTGGAGAACACCCCACTGCCCTGGCCCTTTTGGGGGCTGGTGACCATGTCGGCGCAGGCTCTTGCGGGCATGCTGATCTGCAGGTTTCTGTTGATCGTTGCCAGGGTTTCTTCGGTGTGGCCGACCCGAGCCACCACGGCGATGTTGGTCTGCACGGTTCCATTGGTGGTGGTCTCGCTGTGGGGTGGCCTACCGGTCCTGGATCTGTTTCTGCTCTTGGCTTCTCAGCTTGTGGGTCTGTGGGTGATGGCCATCGTCATCCGGCAGGGCTTTCGCGATGACGATGTCGAAGCCAGGGTCCTGGCCGTCGCCCTGTGCTGCCTTGTTCTGGTGGTTGCACGCGACGTTTATGTGCTCGTGCTGAGGCCCTACGCCGGCCTGTTCGGAAATTGGGGAAGTCATTACGGACAATACCCCTGGATGCGGTTCGGGTGGGTGATCTTCGGTTTGGTGTTGGCCTGGGTGATGGCCAACCGGCTTTGGCGAGACGCCCGCGGCATTGCCGAGGCCAATGCGGAGTTGACGGCTCGGTTGAGTGCCCAACAGCAGGCCTTGGAGGCCGGGTACCAACGAGATATTGAGGTCAGAAAGCACCAGGCGCAGGCTGAAGAGAGGCAGCGCCTTTCACGCGATATGCACGACGGGCTGGGTGCTCATTTGGCTGGTGTGCTCAGGGCGGCACGCCAGGAGGCGACAACACCGCCCGGGCTCGTCGTGCTGCTTGAAGAGACCATGGATCACCTGAAGCTGGGCATCGATGTGATGCATGCCCCAGATGCATCGGTCGAGTCGTTGCTGGGCTCATTGCGCTACCGCCTGGAACCCAGGCTCCGGGCCGCAGGCCTGAAGTTGCATTGGTCTGTGGAGGAGTTGCCCGAGTTCGAGGGCTGGACAGTAGACCATGCCCGCCACGTTCAGATGATCTTCTTCGAGGCGTTCTCCAACCTCCTGCAGCATTCCAGAGCGACCGAAGCCTGGTTTTCCGCGGCGTATGAGCCCGCGCAGAGCCTTTGCCGCATCAGCCTTCGGGATAACGGCACGCCACGCACATCGCCGGACGTTGAGCCGCCGCAGGCCGGACACGGTCTGAGGAACATGCGCTGGCGTGCCGAACATCTGCAGGCGCCGCTGAAGATCCAGTTTGGGCCGGAAGGTACCTGTGTGGAGCTTGAATTGAAGACCGGTCCGCAGTGATGGTGGCTCGAGCTTTCAAAGGACAAGAAACCACACCTCTTCGGCTTCCAGCATCGTCCGGGCCTGTTCGCCCATCAGCATGCCCAGGGTCGCCAACATCCCCGCGGCCACGGCGGTAGGCGCGGCCACGCTCACCGAGCGCCAGTGATCCACCGGCCAGCCGGTACGCGCATCAAGGAGGTGGCCGTAACGCTTGCCGTCCGCCTCAAAGCCGCGCTCGTAGTCGCCACTGGTGGCCAAGGCCCCTGAGGTCAGGGTCAACTCGCCGCTCAGCAAACTTGCGTTCAGCGGATCCCTGATGCCGAATCGCCAGCCCGAGCCATCTGCACGCGGGCCGATCACCCGGATGTCGCCCCCGAGATCCACGAAGCCGCCGTGCATGCCCAGCGCCAGGCACATCTCGGCGGCGCGGTCGGCGGCGTATTCCTTTCCAAGGCCGCCCAGGTCCAGTTCCATGCCGCGTTGCGGTAGGCGCACGTGCTCGGGGGTCATTACCACACGGCCCCAACCCACCAGAGGCAGCAGGGCGTCGATCTGAGCCTGGGTGGGCACACTCGTCGCCTTGAAGTCCCACGCGCGTCGCAGCACACCGGAAGTCAGGTCGAACCGGCGCTCGCTGGCGCGGTGCATATGCCCACCCAGTTGCAACAGCGCGTGGGTCTCCTGGTCGATCTGCACCGGGTCTTGCCCACCAGCGGCGGCGTTGATGCGCGACAGCAGGCTGTCGGGTCTGTAGCGGGAATACTTCTGCTCGATGCGGCGCACTTCATCGATGCCAGCCTGTGCTGCCCCGTGCACTTGCTGCTCGTCAGCGCCCACCACGCGGATCTCGCAGGGGCACGACATGGCCGTGAATTCGAAGCCGATCTCGATCA
>CAYSOD010000095.1:0-1371 GCA_964432385.1 uncultured Rubrivivax sp. | reverse complement strand
ACGCGGATCTCGCAGGGGCACGACATGGCCGTGAATTCGAAGCCGATCTCGATCATGGCCAGCGGACGACCAACGCCGTTTCAGAATCGGCGGGAGAGGCCCCACTGCACGAACCTGGCCTGCAGTGGGGCGAGCCCGGGCGAACCAGCCCCCCCCCAGCGCCAAGCGGCACGCTGCTCGTAGTGCTCCACCTTCAGGTCCACGGTCCATCCGGGTGCGGGCGTCCAGTTCACCTTGAGGCCCACTGTCCAGGCGCCAAAGCCCGCGAGCCGGTGGTCTGCGGAGACGGGTATGCCGGGTGAATCCAGAAAACCTGGCGGATATGGGGCCCCCAGGTACGAGTACACGGGATCGAAGTAGAAGCTTGCGGCCCGCTGGCTGTAGTGGCGTACTGAAGGCGCAAGCGACCATCCCGGCCGAGGAGTGAAGACCGGCTCGAACTCCAGTGTGTGGGAGCGCACGCCGAAACTGTCTCGGTAGAACCGGTAGGCCGAGCGCAGCGTGATGTCCGGGCCTTCGAGATGGTGGTTCCAGCGCAGGCCAAGCGCGCTCTGGTGCCTGGAGTCAGGCCTGACATCCGGACGCTTGTAGGGGTCTGAATAGAAGCCCTGGCCGCGGGCGTGTGTGACGGTGGCGGAGACCAAGTCCTGCCGCGAGACGGCCTGAACGATCTGGGCAGCCGCCTCTACCGTGCGGCGGCGCTCCCGCAGGCTGGGGTCGTCGCTCGATCCGATGCGGTCGCACGTCAGGCCCACCGTCATGCTCCAACCGGTGTTCTGATCGGGCGTCCACCAGGCGGCGCGCACCGATGCGGCGCGGGACTGGAAGTCGTTTTCGCTGGACGATGCCATCCCGAGTGTCCAGCTCTGGCCGTCCATGTGGCGTGTGATCTTGACCTCGCCGGCGCGGCGCTCGTCGCTCATCCTGGAGGCACCCGAGATGGCTGCGTGGTAGCGCGGCGAGGCCCCCGACACGCGGTCGACCGTGGCCTGCGCCTCGGCGCTGAAACCTCCCACGGCAGGCGTGCGCAGCAGGGCCGAGGGCGACTGCACGCGAATGCGCTCGAGGCCCGGCTGTGCGTCGCGGTAGTCCAGCCACTTGAGGCCCACCAGCCCTTCCACGGGGGCCGTCTCGGCCTGCGCCATCGCCAGCCCGGGCAGGCTCAAGGCCAGGGCTACCAGTGGCCCCCAGCCCGGCGTGGGCGTGGCGCCCTGCGGCCCTTCAGTTGCAGCCACAGCCCCCGCCGCCCACGCCGCTGCCGCCCGAAGAGTTTTCCTTGCTGGTGTAGACGTGCTGCGTGAAGCGCCGGTCCAAAGGGTCGGCGTCCAAGGCCATGGCGGGGCGGGCCAGCAGGTCCTTCTCCCAGGGCTT
>CAYSOD010000094.1:0-10458 GCA_964432385.1 uncultured Rubrivivax sp. | reverse complement strand
AACGTCACGGCGATCTTCCTGGAGACCATCCAGGGCGAAGGCGGCATCAACCCGATGCGTGCCGATTACCTGCGCCAGGTCCGCGACCTGTGTGATCAACAAGACTGGCTGCTGATGATCGACGAAGTGCAGTGCGGCATGGGCCGCACCGGCAAATGGTTTGCCCACCAGTGGGCAGACATCGTCCCGGATGTGATGCCACTGGCCAAAGGCCTGGGCTCGGGAGTCCCGATCGGGGCCGTGGTGGCCGGACCCAAGGCAGCGAGCATTTTCAAACCCGGCAACCACGGCACTACTTTTGGGGGCAATCCGCTGGCCATGCGCGCGGGTGTCGAGACCATCCGCATCATGCAAGAGGATGGCCTGCTGGGCAATGCCAGCCATGTCGGTGCGCATCTACGCCAGTCACTGGAACGGGCCCTTGCAGGTCTGGCGGGTGTTCGGGAGATTCGCGGGCAAGGCCTGATGATCGGCGTCGAACTCGACAGACCAAGCGGCGTGCTGACCCAGCGCTGTGCCGATGCAGGCCTGCTGATCAGCGTCACCGCCGACAGCGTGATCCGGCTGGTCCCGCCACTGATCATGTCCGAGGCTGAAGCCGACGAAGTGGTGGCCCTGCTGGCCCCCCAGGTTCGGACCTTTCTGACCGAATGACCCTGCAACAGGGCCCAGCCCTGTGCGACCACCCGACCCCGCCGACCATGCACATTCGCCACTACCTGCAGTTCAATGATCTCAGCGCCGAGGAGTATGCGCATCTTTTTGTACGCGCTGCTGAAATCAAGCGCAAGTTCAAGGCTTACGAAAAATACCATCCGCTGGCCGACCGCACCCTGGCCATGATTTTCGAAAAGGCCAGCACCCGCACACGAGTGAGCTTTGAAGCCGGTATGTACCAGCTGGGCGGCTCGGTGGTGCACCTGACCACTGGCGACAGCCAGCTGGGCCGGGCCGAACCCATCGAAGACAGCGCTCGCGTGATCAGCCGCATGGTGGACCTGGTGATGATCCGCACCTTCGAGCAAAGCAAGATCGAGCGCTTTGCGGCGCACTCACGGGTGCCGGTGATCAATGGCCTCACCAACGAGTACCACCCTTGCCAGATCCTGGCCGACATCTTCACCTTCATCGAGCACCGCGGATCGATCGAGGGCAAGACGGTGGCGTGGGTGGGCGACGGTAACAACATGGCCAACACCTGGCTGCAGGCCGCCGACATTCTGGGCTTCAAGCTGCATGTGAGCACCCCCAGCGGTTATGAGATCGACCCTGCCCTTGCCGGCGTGTCCGACCCGCACTGTCTGAAGGTCTTCAAGAGCCCGGCCGCCGCGTGCGAAGGCGCGCACCTGGTCACGACCGACGTCTGGACCAGCATGGGTTTCGAAGCCGAGAACGCCCAGCGTCGCGCGGCGTTCGCCGACTGGTGCGTGGACACGCAGATGATGCAGTTGGCTCAACCGGACGCCCTGTTCATGCACTGCCTGCCCGCCCACCGCGGCGAGGAAGTCGCCGCCGACGTCATCGACGGCCCCCAATCCGTCGTCTGGGACGAGGCGGAGAATCGATTGCACGTGCAGAAGGTACTCATGGAGTACCTGCTGCTCGGCCGAGTGGGCTGAAAGCCCACGGGGCGGGCCGCAGGCCCGGCAATCGATTCCGGTGAAGGCTCACATCCGCGCAGCGGATGTGAAGGGGCGTAGCCCCGGGCCGAAGCCAGAACAGACTGCACGTGCAGAAGGTACTCATGGAGTACCTTCTGCTCGGCCGCTTGGGGTAAGTTACTCGCCGACCTTGGGCAGCACCAAGCTGCCCACGTCCCGCACCCGTGCCCAGTGCACCGCTGCCTGCGGCACCACCCACTGCAGGCCATAGGTCATCCGCTCTGACTTGGCCCGGGCCCAGGTGGCGTCGGGTTCGTCCAAGGCGGCGCGCAGGCTGGCCGCAAACGCCCAGGCCAGCATCGTGTGAGACAGGCCCATGAGGTAATCGTCGGCCACACGCAACGGGGCCTCGCGATCCTCAGCTGCGGCGCTTGCCACGGCCTCGGTGGCTTGCCCGGCAGCCGCACACTCGGCGCGCAGCGTAGCGGCCGCGGAGGTCAAGCCTGCCGCCTCGCAACGTTCAGCCTCTGACCGCGCCTCCTGCAGCCAGGCCCGCAGCACCGCCCCACCGTCAGCCAGCACCTTGCGCTGCAACAGGTCGATGGCCTGGATCTCGTTGGTGCCTTCGTAGACCATCGCGATGCGGGCATCACGCAAGGTCTGCTCGATGCCGTACTCGCGCACATAGCCGTAGCCGCCGAAAACCTGCAGCGCCGCGCTGGCGCCCTGAAAGCCCTGGTGGGTGCAGAAGGCCTTGATGACGGGTGTCATCAGCGCGGCCAGTGCCGAAGCGGCACTACGCCGCACGGCATCCGGGTGGTGAGTAGCCTCGTCCAACGCCAGCGCGGCGCGGTAGGCCACCACCCGCTGGCCCTCGGTCAAGGCTTGCAAGCGCAGCAAGGTGTGGCGCATCGCCGGGTGCAGCGCGATGGGGTCGGCCGCACTGCGGGCCCCACTGGCCCTGCCCTGCACCCGCTCCTGCGCATACCGCAGCGCGTTCTGCGTGGCCATCTCCTGGTGGCCCAGCCCTTGCAGGCCCACATGCAACCGCGCCGAGTTCATCATCAGGAACATGGCCGCCAGGCCTCTGTGGGGCTCGCCCACCAGCCAGCCCGTGGCCCCCTCATAGCGCATGGCGCAAGTGGCACTGCCGTGGATGCCCATCTTGTGCTCGATGCCATCGCAGTGCATGGCGTTGCGCGTGCCATCGGGCAGCACCTTGGGTACCAGGGCCAGGCTGATGCCTTTGGTGCCCGGCGGAGCATCAGGCAGCCGGCACAGCACCAGATGGACGATGTTGTCGGTGAGGTCGTGCTCGCCGCCAGAGATGAAGATCTTCTGGCCAGTGACCTTGCAGGTACCGTCAAGCAGCGGCTCGGCACGCGTGCGCAGCAGGCCCAGATCACTGCCCGCCTGCGGCTCGGTGAGTGCCATGGCCGCCAGCGTGCGCCCGGTGGCCACCTCTTCCAGGTAGCGGGCCTTCAACGCGTCGCTGGCATGCGCCTTGATCGTCTCGTAGGCGCCGTGCAGCAGGTCCGGGTACATCGCCCAGCCGTGGTTGCAGGCCACCAGCATCTCGCGCGCTGCGGCATCCACCAGCATGGGCAGACCCTGCCCGCCCCAAGCCGGGTCGCAGGGCAGCGCGGGCCAGCCGCCGTCCACGTAGGCGCGGTAGGCCTCACGGTAGCCCGGCGGGGTGCGAACGTTGCCAGCATCGTCGCGCACGCAACCCACGACATCGCCCGAGGCGTTGACCGGCAGCAGCACCCCAGCAGCGAACTTAGAAGCTTCTGCCAGCACGGCGTCAACCGTCTCCAGGTCCAGGTCCGCAAACGGCAGGCATTGCGCCCAGGAGGCAGGCGCCTGCAACACGCGCTCCATGACGAAACGCATGTCCTGAAGCGGTGCGCGGTAATCCCAGGCCATGTCGACAACCTGTGGCGTGCGCTCAGCGCGGCGCCATGCGCAAGGCCCCATCCAGGCGAATGGTCTCGCCGTTGAGGTGCCCATTGGTCACGATGTGCGCGGCCAGCGCCGCAAACTCATCCGGTCGTCCGAGGCGCGGCGGGAAGGGAATGGACGCCGCCAGCGACTGCTGCACCGCCTCAGGCAGCTGCTTCATCAGCGGCGTCTCGAACAGCCCTGGCGCCACCGTGCACACGCGGATGCCGTGCTGCGCCAAGTCGCGCGCCAAAGGCAGGGTCATCGACACGATCCCACCCTTGCTGGCCGAGTAAGCCTCCTGGCCCACCTGCCCGTCAAAAGCGGCCACCGAGGCCGTCATCAGCATGACGCCACGCTCGCCATCGTCCAACACCGGCAGCTTGACGATCTGGGCGGCCGTCAGGCGCACCACGTTGTAGGTGCCGATCAGGTTGACGCGGATCACGCGCTCGAAGTCTTCCAGGGGCGCAGGCGATCCGTCCTTGCCCACCACACGCTTGGCGGTGCCGATGCCGGCAATGTTCATCACGATCCGCGCAGGGCCCAGCGCGGCCTCGGCCGCATCCAGCGCCGCGGTCAGGCTGGCGGTGTCGGTGATGTCTGCGGTCAGCCCAATGCCCCCCACTTCGCCGGCCACGCGCTGGGCGTTTTCGGCGTTGACGTCCAGGACGGCCACCTTGGCGCCCTGTCGCGCCAGTTCACGCGCCAGGGCCTCGCCCAGACCCGAGCCGCCGCCCGTGACCAATGCTGTCTGTCCTGCGATCTTCATGGTTCACTTCCTTGCTGATGATGTGGCCGCCGAGACGAGTCTGTTTCACAGGGGCCTGCCTGGGGTCTGCGACACCTGACAGGCCGCCTTGAGGTCCTCAGGAACGGCGATGGCCTTGATGCGGTCGGGGTTCTGCGGATCCCGGATGCAGAAGGCGCGCACTTCAGTGCCCTCACACAGCACGGTGTCGCCACGCTGGACCACGTGCCGATGACGAAAGGTCTTGGCCGCCCAGTGCTCCACCGTGGTGTGGATCTCGATGGTCTCGCCATAGGTGGCTGGCCGCAGGAACTTGGTGTGGATCTCCAACAACGGCGTGCCGATGATGCCGCGCGTCTTCACCAGTTCACGCCACGGCGGGATGCCGCAGGCCATGAAGAAGGCCAGAGAGGCCTCGTCCATCCAGCGGTTGAAGTTGGGGAAGAAGACGATGCCTGCCGGGTCACAGTCACCGAACTGCACATTCACGCGGTAGATGTGCTCACGCGAGCGCGGCGGCGTCGCCTCGAGGCATCCACTGGCGTCATCGCTCATGACTTCGCCACCTTGGCCGCGCGCTTTTCCAGGAAGGCGCGCACACGCTCCTTGGCTGCCTCGTCACCTTGTGCGATCGAGGCCATCAGCGTCTCCATGAACAAGCCGTCGCTGGCCGAGAGGTCGGCAATGCGGGGCAGGGCCTGCGTGATGGCGTAGTTGGACAGGGGCGCATTACCCGCCACCTTCTGGGCGAGCTCAAGCGCCCTGGACAAGCCCTGCCCATCGGCTACGCGGTAGTTGGAGATGGCAAAGGCCTGGCCCTCATCGGCATCGAATACTCGACCGGTGAGCATCATGTCGGTCATGCGCGCCACGCCAATGAGACGCGAAATGCGCACCGAGCCGCCCCCACCCACGAAGATGCCGCGGGTGCCCTCGGGCAAGCCATAGAAAGCGCTGTTCTCGGCCACGCGCAAATGGGCCGAGGCCGCCAGCTCCAGTCCGCCACCGACCACGGCGCCTTGCAGCACGGCAATCACCGGCACGGGCCCGAACTGGATGGCATCGAAGCAGGCGTGCCAGGAGCGGGAGTGCAGGATGCCCTCGGCCACCGTGCGCTCCGAGACTTCCGACAGGTCCAGGCCAGCACAGAAATGCTCGCCCTCCCCGCTCAACACCACCACCTTGAACTCGGTCGGCAGGTTCACGAACACCGTGTGGATCTGGGCCAGCAGCTCGTCGCTGATGGAGTTGCGCTTGGCAGGCCGGTTCAGACGCAGGTGCAGCACGGGCCCGGCCTGCTCAAGCCGCAGCAGCGGCAGGTCGGCCAGGGGGCCGCGAGCGGCTTCATAGGCTTGAAGGGTCATGGTGGTCATGGGTGAGGGAGATTCGGGTGAAGGTGATCGGCCACGGTCAGGGCAGGATCACCCGCGGGCCGGACGCGCTGGCATACAGGGCTTCCACCTCGGCGGCACGACGCTGCAGCGTCAGGCGCTGGTTCACGTAGCCCTTGTCGGTGATCTCTCCCGCGGCCATGCTGGGGCCGTCCGGCAGCACCAGCGCGCGCGCGGGTGTTTGAGATGAACCGGCATGCTCGTGCTTCAACAACCGCAAGGCCTCGCGAACGCGGGCGGCAACTTCTTCCGCCGGTATCTGGCGAGCCGCTTCGGTGAGAAAGATCAGGGTCCCTATCTCGTGGCGGTCGTGCCCGGTGATCACCACATCCTGCGCCAAGGGCGCCAGAGCAGCCACCACCTTCAAGCGCAGCGTGCCCACCGAGACCCAGGTGCCGCTGGTGAGCTTGAAGTCCTCGGCGACACGACCGTTGAACACGATGCCCGAGGCGGGGTCGGACTCGTCCTGCAGGTAGCCCGCGTCGCCAATACAGTAGAAACCTTCCTCGTCGAAGGCGGCGGCCGTGGCCTCGGCGTTGCCGCGGTACCCAGGGAAGACGTGCGGACCGCGGATGCGCATCTCGAGCTTGCCACCGTTGGGCACGAACTTGACTTCAGCGCCCGGCATGGGGTTGCCGATCACCCCGGGCCGATCAAGTTTCCAGTTGGCAAAGGTAATGGCCGGTGAAGTCTCGGTGGATCCCCAGGAGGTGGTGAACCAAACGGGTTCGTCTCGCACCGAGGCGGCCACGGCCTCCAGCCGGCGCCAAGTGGGCTCGGGCATGCCTGAGCCTGCATAGAACACCATGCGCAGCCGGCTGAAGAAGCTGCGGGCCAGTTCGGCATCGGCCTCCAGCGCAGGCAGCATCATGTCGTAGCCCTTGGGTACGTTGAAGTACACCGTGGGCTGCACTTGGCGCAGGTGCGCCAGGGTCTTGTCCACCAGCCCGGGCATCGGCCGGCCGTCATCGATGTACATGGTGCCACCGTGCTTGAGCACCATGTTCATGTTGTGATTGCCGCCGAAGGTGTGGCTCCAGGGCAGCCAGTCCAGCAGCACGGTCTTCTCGGTGGCCAGGAAGCGCAGCGTCTGGGCGAGCATCTGCTGGTTGGCGCAGAGCATGCGGTGTGTATTGATCACCACCTTGGGGTGACCGGTGGAGCCTGAAGTCAACAGGTACTTGGCGTGGGTGTCCGGTGTGACGGCGGCCAAGGCCTGCAACACGGCTGGCGTCTCCTGCGTGGCGAGCAACTCCTCGAAAGCCACCGCCGTGGCGTGGGTGGAAGCTCCGCGGCTGAACACCAGCCGGGCATCGATGGGCGCTTCCACCAGCGCAGGCCCGTAGTTGGCGGCATCCGAGGCGTACACCAGGGCCGGTTGCAAGGTCTTCAGGATGCCGTGGATGCGGCTGAATTCGCCACCGGCCAGCCGGCAATAGCCACTGCTGACCGTGCAGACCGGGCGCCCGATGTGCTGGCCCGCCAGCAGCAGCACCAGATGATCCAGCGAGTTGTCCGACAGGACCACCAGCGGCCCGCCGGGGGCCAATTGCATGTCCAGCAGCGCCTGGGCCACGGCGCCAACGCGGCGGCGCAGTTCACCCCAGGACAGCGTTCGCCACCCGTTCGGGCCCGTTCCATCAGGCTCGGCAAAGGCCAGTGCGTCGGGTGTGTGGACAGCCCAATGTTCCAGCCACTGCCCCACGCAGCGCTCGAAAGGCTGCAGGGCCTCAGGAGACCGCAGGACGAAGACACCGTCACCACGGTCTTCGCGCAGGCAACGCCGGGGCGCAAGCAAGGACGCGTTGGTGAAGAAGTGATCGTTCGAGCCGGCACCACGGCCAGGCTGGACGGGGGCAGGCGCTGACATCAAGGCCTTCTCTTTCTGCTGTGCAACTACCAACCATTTTCCAGGCTGGAAGGCCTACTTGTCTTCCATCACCCACACCCCATCCCAATCGCCGCCAGGCGGGTTCGCCTTGAGGGTCGTGCAGCGTTGGATGTAGATCTGGGACAGCCGGTCCTCGGGATGCAGGGACAAGGCCGCCTGGAAGGCGCCGATGGCTGCATCCCAGCGGCCGGCCCGGTACTTGGTCATCCCATCGTTGAACTGGTTGACCACGTCCATCAGATGCGGGAAGGTCGAATCGTCGTGGTAATCCAGCACCTCGTACACGGCCACGGGCTGGGTCTTGCCTTTGACGATGACGCGGTCGATCTCGCGCATGCGGTAGGTGCCGCGAAGGCGCTTTTTCGTGAACTCGCTGATGAGAATGCGCGCTGCGTAGGTCTTGCAGGCCGACTCCAGGCGGGCCGCCAGATTGACACCGTCACCAATGATGGTGAAGTCCATGCGCTTGTTGGAACCGATATTGCCAGACACCACCACGTCAGTGTTCAGGCCGATGCCGATGTTCACCGGGCGCTTGCCTTGGCCCACGCGCGTCTCGTTCCACTCGCGCAGGCGGCTGATCATCGCCACCGCACTTCGCACCGCACGGTCCTCGTCGTCATCATGGGCCACGGGGATGCCAAAGGCGGCCATGATGGCGTCCCCGATGAACTTGTCCAGCATGCCGCCTTCGCGCTGGATGCAGTCGACCATGATCTCGAAGTACTCGTTGAGCAGGCTCACCGTGGCCTGCGGGCCGAGCTCCTCGGTCAGGGTGGTGAAGCCGCGGATATCGGAGAACAGCACCGTGGCCATGACGCTGCGCCCGCCCAGCAATTCGGCGCCTGAGGCGAGCACCTGGTCGGCGATGGACGGGTCCATGTAGCGCGACATCGTGGACTTCATGCGCTTCTCGGAGGAGATGTCCTCCAGCATGAGCATGGACCCCATGCGCTGGCCCTCGCCACTGACCAGGGGCGTGACCGTCAGGTTCACCGAGCGGGCGTCGCCAATCAGTCGCAGCTCGGCGTCCATGGCCAGTTCAGTCTTTCGGGTCTGGTCTACCCGGTCGAGCTTCTCCAGCAACCATCCGTTCGTCGGCCCGAACAGCTCCGCCGCCATCTGCCCCACCACGTCCTGCTCACGCAGCTGCAGGATGCGCAGCCCGGCGGCGTTGCAAGTGACCACGCGGCGCTCGGCGTCCAGCGTGAGCACGCCGTTGGACATGGACTGCAGCACGCTGTCGTTGTAGTTCTTCATGCTCTGCACGTCGGAGAACAGCTTGGCGTTCTCCAGTGCGATCGAGATCTGGGCCGTGAAGGCCTTCAGGCGAGATTCGTCCTCGTCCGTGAACGGGCCACCTCGTTTGTTGAGCACCTGGGTCACGCCAATGACCTTGCCCACCTGGTTCACGATGGGTACACACAAGATGGAGCGGGTGAAGAAGCCCGTCTTCTTGTCGAAGGCCGGGTTGAAGCGCAGGTCGGCGTAGGCGTAGGGGATGTTGATGGTGCGGCCGCTGGTGAACGCGGCGCCCGCGATGCCCGCGTGGTTGGGCAGCCGGATCTGCATGGACTGCAGGCCCTGCCCCACCTCGGACCAGAGTTCACCCGTCTTCTCGTCGTTGAGGAACAGCGTGGAGCGCTCCGCCTTGAGCATCCGCGTGGCCTCACCCATGACCTTGCGCAGCAGCACCCGGATGTCGATCTCGGAGGTGACATCCGACACCACGTCCAGGAACTCCCTTTCCTGCTGACGCAGCAACCGCATGTACTCGATGGACTGCACGCTCTGCAGCGCCAGCGCGCTGTGGTTGGTCATGGCCGTCAGGAGCTCCAGGTCGGCCTGGGTGAAGCGCCCTTTGAGGCGGTTGATCACCTGGGACACACCAATGATCTCGCCCCGACCGGTGCGCACCGGCACACACACCAAGTTGCGGGTAACGAAGCCGGTCTGTTCGTCGTTGGACCGATTGAACCGGTCGTCGGCATAGGCGTCGTGGACGATGACGCTCTCGCCCGTGGTGAACACATGCCCGGCAATGCCCGAGTTGTTCAGCAGGCGGATCTCGCGCCGGCGGCTGCCCTGCGCCACCCGCGAGTACAACTCGCCTGTCTGCGGGTCGTTGAGGAAAAGACTGCCTCGCTCGGCCTGAAGCTCCTGAGCCGTCACCTGCACCAAGGCCTCCAGCACCTCGTCCAGCGTGTCCACGCCGGCTACCTTTTGGGAGATGCCCAGCAGGACTTCGGCGAACCGTAACTTCCGCTCCAGGGTCTGGAGCGACCTGGCCGACGCGGACTGCGCGCCGGGTGCAGGCCTTGCAGAGACAGGGCGGGACGGCTTCATCAAGCCGGCTCCTGGCGCACCAGCGCGGATGCGTGGTCGAGTTGTTCTCGCATGACCATCACCATCTGCGTCAGGTGCCGATGTTCCTCCAGGCGCTCCCGAGCGGCAGCCTGCAGGGCCCGTTCATGCGCCTGCGCTTGCAACTCGAGCGCGTCGCGAAGGGCCACGGTGGTGGCTCGCAGCTGCTCGAGGTCTTGCTGGCCATGCAGGCTGGCCTCCTCTACAGCGCGTTGACGCTCGGCGCGGGACGCTTCCAACGCGTCCCTGAGAGCCGCAACGGTGGCCTTCAACTGGGCCCGCTCCTGTGCACCCGAGGCCAGGGCCTCCTGAACGGCAGTCTCCTTGTCGGCCTGCAGTTCACTGAGGGCGAGCCGAAGCGCCGAGATGGTGGACTTGAGCTGCAGAGCGTCACGGGCACTCGAGGTGGCAGCGTCCTGCAAGGCCCGCTGATGCTCGAGCAGCGTCGTGTCGAGCGTCTCCCGATGGGCCGCCAGCGCCTGCCGCAGATGCCGTACCTGCGCCTGAAGACTCAGGGCG
>CAYSOD010000093.1:0-10507 GCA_964432385.1 uncultured Rubrivivax sp. | reverse complement strand
GCGAAAGACGTCGCGCACCATGCCGCGGGCCTTGTGCATGAAGCACTTGGTGCCCTGCATGGTGACGATGCCGGCGGCGTCCTGCCCGCGGTGCTGCAACAGCAGCAGCGCGTCATAGATCAACTGGTTGGCGGGCGCTTGGGAGATGACGCCGACGATGCCGCACATGGTTGGAGCTGAGGTTGGGAGTGGGGCCGACGCGCCAGCGCCGGACAGTGGAGCACAAGGGCTGGCGCGCCGCCTTCAGCCTGGCAGCCAGCGGGCCACCGCCTCGGGCAGCAGGGGTTTGACACCCTTGACCGCCCCCAGCAGCACCGGCGCAGCGGCCGAAGCCTGCCACGCCTGCGATTGTGCCGCGGGCGTGAGCGTGACCACAGTGGCCACCAGCAGCAGCAGGATGAACCCACGCAATGCGCCAAACACGGCGCCCAGCAAACGGTCCAGAAACGAAAGTGGCGTGGCCTTGATCAACAAACGCACCATGCGCGCGAACAACCCCCATGCCACCAGCACGCCCAGAAAACACAGCAGCAAGGCCGCGGAATGGTTCAAGGCCGAGGCTGGCACGCCCACGGGGATGTAGGGGGCTGCCTGTGGCGCGAGCCAGGCCGCAGCGAAGTAGGCCACCACCCAGCCGGCCAGGCCCATCAATTCGAAGACCAGGCCCCGCGCCAGGCCCAGCACCACCGACACCAGCAGCGCGGCCAGGAGTGCCGCGTCCACCCAAGGCAGCGGGCCAATCACAACGCAAGCACGGCGCCCGGCAACCCCGCGCCCTTGAGTTTGTTCAGGACCTGGGCCGCCTCTTCTTTGGAGGCGAAGGGGCCCACACGCACCCGCACGCGCTTGCCAGCGTCGGTGTTCACCTCCTGGGTGTAGGTCTTGAGCCCCAGTTTCTCCACCTTCTGGCGCGTCTGGCGCACGGTGGCGTCATCGGCGAAGGCCCCCACCTGCACCACGAAACGGCCTGTGGCGGGGTCAGAGGCGGGTAGGGCCGAGGTGGCCGGTACTGCAGGCGCCGTAGCGGGGGCAAGAGCGGGGGCTGCGGAGACCGCAGGCGCAGAAGCCCGGGGCGCGGCCGCTGAAGCCCGGGGCGCGGCCGCTGAAGCCCGGGGCGCGGCCGCTGAAGCCCGGGGCGCGGCCACTGCAGCCTTGGCTGCGGTGGGCGCCGATGCGGTGGCGGCGGCCGGGGCCGGTTCAGGCTCCGCCGTCTCGGTGATCATGGGCGGCGCAGGCCGTGCAGGGGTCACCGGTTGAACGGGTGCAGCGGCCACTGGCGCGGGCTTGCCCGGGGCCACGGTGATGGGCAGGCTCATGGGCAGCGGGCGGGGCTTGGTCTCGAAGACCAGCGGAAACAGCAGCACGCCCAACAACAGCAGCACCGCCGCACCGATCAGGCGGCGGCGCGCACGCGTGCGGGCCTGGGTGATGGCGGGGCTTTCGTGAGCGTCAACGGCGCCAGTGGCGGCGCGAGCGGCCGGACTCTGGGGGGCACCACGACGGCCCGACTTCAAGGGCGCCGCAGCACCTGGCCCGGCCTCGCCCTCGGGCGCCTTGCGCTTGAAGATGGACAAAAGGGCCATGGTCACCCGGGCTCAGCCAGGTGGGGTGCCGAGCGCCGCGGTAGGCCAGCTTTCAGCACTGCGCCCACCGTGTGAAAGGATCCGAAGACCACGATTCTATCGGCGGGGTCAGCCTGGGCCAGGGCGGACTCCAGGGCGGTAGAAGGTGTTTCGTGGGTGGTGGCCACGGCCGGCGTCAGGCCTGCGGCACGCGCGGTTTGCCCCACGCCCTGCCAGGCCTGCAGAAGCTCCTGCGGGGGCGCCGCACGGCCGCTTTCCAAGCGGCAGAAGTACCAGGCATCCACCAGCGGGCCCATGCGGGCCAGGATGGCCGGGATGTCCTTGTCGCGCATGGCGCCGAAGACGGCGTGGGTGCGCGGGTGAAAGCCCATCTGGTCCAGATTGACCGCCAAGGTGGCCACCGACTGCGCGTTGTGCGCCACGTCCAGCACCAGCGTGGGCTGGCCAGGCACGATCTGGAAGCGGCCGGGCAGCTCCACCAGTGCCAGCCCGGTGCGCACGGCCTGGGCCGTGATGGGCAGCTTGAGGCGGAGGGCTTCGAAGGCGGCCAGCACGCCCGAGGCGTTGATGAGCTGGTTGGCCCCGCGCAGCGCCGGATAGGCCAGCGCGTTGTAGCGCCGCCCGCGGCCCGACCAGCTCCACTGTTGACGGTCGCCCGCGTGGTTGAAGTCGCGGCCCACCAACCACAGATCTGCGCCCACGGCCTGGCCGTGCTCGATCACACTGTTCGGGGGCAAGGGGTCGCTCACCACGGTGGGGCGCCCGGGCCGCATCACATGGGCCTTCTCCCGGCCGATGCTCTCGCGGTCCGGGCCCAGCAGCTCCATGTGGTCCAGGTCGATGCTGGTGATGATGCTGCAGTCGGGGTCCACGAGATTCACCGGGTCCAGCCGGGCCCCCACGCCGATTTCCAGGATGACCACGTCCAGCGTCTGCTGGGACAAGGCGCGCAGGATGACCAGGGTGGTGAAGGCAAACCAGCTCAGGGGCGGACTGCCGACCTCCAAGCGCGCGGCCTCCACGGCCTCGAAGTGCGGCAGTAGTTCGGCCGCAGCGATGGGCGTGCCGTTGACACGGCAGCGCTCCTCGAAGTGCACCAGATGCGGCTTGCTGTACAAACCCACCCGGTAGCCTGCCTGCAGGGCGATGGCTTCCAGCATGGCGCAGGTGGAGCCCTTGCCGTTGGTGCCGGCCACGGTGATCACCGGCACCGCGAAACGGATGCCCAGGCGCTGCAGCAGCGCACGCACCGCCTCCAGCGGCCGCTCCACCGTGCGCGGGTGCAGCCGCTCGCAGTGCGCGAGCCAGTCTTCGAGGGTGGTGGGGGAGGTCAAGGCGAGTGAGAGCCGAGCCGAGCCCAGGGCCCAGGCCGCTTCAGGCGATGGCGTCGGCGCTCTGGCCGGTGAGCATGGCGATCGAGCGGGCGATGGTGGAACGCATCTCGCGCCGGTCCAGGATCATGTCGATGGCTCCCTTGCCCAGCAGGAACTCGGCGCGCTGGAAGCCCTCGGGCAGCTTCTCGCGCACGGTGTTTTCGATCACGCGCGGGCCGGCAAAACCCACCAGTGCTTTGGGCTCGGCGATCACCACGTCGCCCATGAAGGCGAAGCTGGCCGAGACGCCGCCCATGGTGGGGTCGGTCAACACGCTGATGTAGGGCAGCCGGGCCCTGGCCAGCCGCGTGAGCGCGGCGTTGGTCTTGGCCATCTGCAACAGGCTCAGCAGCCCCTCCTGCATGCGCGCACCGCCCGTGGCGGCAAAGCTGACGAAGGCCGTCTTCTGCTCCACGGCCGTCTCCACGCCGCGCACGAAGCGCTCACCCACCACCGAGCCCATGGAGCCGCCCATGAAGTCAAACTCGAAGCAGGCGGCCACGAGAGGCACGCTCATGACCGTTCCGCCAAAGACCACCAGCGCGTCGGTCTCGCCCGTGGACTCCAGCGCGGCCTTCAGGCGCTCGGGGTACTTCTTGCTGTCCTTGAACTTCAGCGGGTCCACGGGCAGGACTTCCTGGCCGATCTCGTAGCGGCCTTCGGCATCCAGAAAGGCGTCCAGCCGAGCGCGCGCGCCGATACGGTGATGGTGGCCGCACTTGGGGCAGACGTTGAGGTTCCGCTGCAGGTCGGTGTTGTAGAGCACCGTCTCACAGGACGGGCACTTGACCCACAGCCCCTCCGGTACCGAGCGGCGCTCAGCCGGGTCGGTGTGCTGGATCTTCGGGGGCAGCAGCTTGTCGAGCCAGCTCATGGGTGGGTGCTCCAGGGGTGGTTCATGAAGAGTGCGATGGATGCGGCCACCCGAGATGATGCCTCAAGGCGCATCCATTGCCTCACGGATCTCTGCCATGAAGGCGCGGGCCACAGCCGGCTCGTCTCCTGCAGGGGCGGCCTCCAGCAGTTGCACCAGGCGGCTGCCGATCACCACGGCGTCGGACACGTTGCCCACGGCGCGCGCGGTAGCACCGTCACGGATGCCAAAGCCCACGCCCACGGGCACCTTCACATGCGCCTTGATGCGGGGCACGGCCTGGGCCACGGCGTCGGTGTCGATGTGGCCGGCGCCCGTCACGCCCTTGAGCGAAACGTAATAGACGTAGCCGGTGGCGATGCGCCCCACCTCGCGGATGCGTTGCTCGGTGGAGGTGGGGGCGAGCAGGAAGATGGGATCCAGGCCGCGGGCGTGCAGGCGCTGGGCGAAGGCCTCGCACTCCTCGGGCGGGTAGTCCACCACGAGCACGCCGTCCACCCCGGCCTCGGCCGCCGCGGCGACGAAGGCGCCCTCCCCGCCCTTCAGGTCAAAGCGCTCGATGGGGTTGGCGTAGCCCATCAACACCACGGGGGTGAGCTTGTCCTGGGTGCGGAACTCGCGCACCCACTGCAGCACCTGCGTCAGGCCCACGCCACGCGCCAGGGCGCGCTCGCTGGCTTTCTGGATGACGGGGCCGTCGGCCATGGGGTCGGAGAAGGGCACACCCAGCTCGATGATGTCAGCCCCGCCTGCGGCCAGGGCGTGCATGACGGCCACGGTCTGGGTGGGGCTGGGGTCGCCGGCGGTGACGTAGGGGATCAAGGCCTTGCGACCTTGGGCTTGCAGGGCTTGGAGGGTGGTGGGGATGCGGCTCATGACTTTGGGTGTTGTCGGGTGGGGTGTCTGGAGGTCAGTTGACTTGGCGCTTTTGGGGGCCACTGGCTCGCGCAACACGAAGTGCAGCGGCTCCCCTACGCTCATGTCCCCCGGCGTCCGCTTTCAGCGACCGCCTCCTCCTTGACTTCGCTGCGGGAAGCCGCCGCACCTCGCGTCAGGGTGATGGCCTGGGTATCCTGCAGTGGGCTGTTGGGCTGTCCGCCCTTCACGCCCTGCCCGCGGCAGGACGGGCGGCAGTAGAAGTCGGCGCCGGAGAGGTCGGCCACGGTGCCGATGTCCTTGTCGCCGCGGCCCGAGAGGTTGATCAGCAGGTGCTGGTCGGGGCGCATGGTGGCGGCGAGCTTCATGGCGTAGGCCACGGCGTGGCTGGATTCGAGGGCGGGGATGATGCCCTCGGTGCGGCACAGGCGGTGGAAGGCGTCCAGCGCCTCGGTGTCGGTGATGCCCACGTACTCGGCGCGGCCGATGTCCTTCAGGTAGGCGTGCTCAGGGCCGACGCCGGGGTAGTCCAGACCGGCGGAGATGGAGTGGGTCTCGGTGATCTGGCCGTTGTCATCCTGCAGCAGGTAGGTGCGGTTGCCGTGCAGCACACCGGGCGAGCCGCGGGTGAGCGAGGCCGAGTGCTTGCCGGAGTCCAGGCCTTCGCCTGCCGCTTCAACGCCGATGAGGCGGGTGCCTTCGTGCTGGATGTAGGGGTAGAAGATGCCCATGGCGTTGCTGCCACCGCCCACGCAGGCAATGACGGCGTCGGGCTGCCGGCCCGAAGGGCCCCCCAACGATTCGATCTGTGCGGGCATCTGCGTCAGGCACTCTTCGCCAATCACGCTCTGGAAGTCGCGCACCATCATCGGGTAAGGGTGCGGTCCGGCCACGGTGCCGATGATGTAGAAGGTGTTCTCCACATTGGTCACCCAGTCGCGCAGCGCCTCGTTGAGCGCGTCCTTCAGCGTCTTGCTGCCGGACTCCACCGGCACCACGGTGGCGCCCAGCAGCTTCATGCGGTAGACGTTGGGCGACTGGCGCTTGACGTCCTCGCTGCCCATGTAGACCACGCACTCCAGCCCATAGCGCGCGCAGATGGTGGCGGTGGCCACGCCGTGCTGGCCGGCGCCGGTCTCGGCAATGACGCGCGGCTTGCCCATGCGGCGGGCCAGCAGCGCCTGGCCGATGGTGTTGTTGACCTTGTGCGCGCCTGTGTGGTTCAAGTCTTCGCGCTTGAAGTGGATCTGTGCGCCGCCGATCTCGCGGCTCATGCGTGCGGCGTGGTAGATCGGGCTGGGGCGGCCCACGAAGTGCGCCAGTTCGTGGCGGAACTCGGCCATGAAGGCCGGGTCTTTGAGCGCGGTGTCGTAGGCCTCGCGCAGTTCGTCCAAGGCGTGGATGAGGGTCTCGGCGACGAAAGTGCCGCCGTAGGGCCCGAAGTGCCCGCGGGCGTCGGGCTGTTGGTAGTTCAGCATGTGGTGTCTCTCTTCAGGAGCCTCACGGCAAGGTCAGCCGGGGAAGCTTCAACAGGGGCCAGAATCGTGGGTCACCGCCAAGGTTCAGGAACCGGGTTCGGTGAAGGCCATCGCGATGGCCATCACAAGGCGGTACCGGGCAAAGTCCGCGCCGCAAAGATTCCCGTATCAGGCAGCGGTACTGCGGGGCGCGCTGGCCAGCAGGGCGTCGGCACGTTGCACTTCGGCACAGAACTGCTGCATCAGGGCGGCGTCTTTGACGCCTTTGGCAGCTTCCACGCCGGAGCTCACGTCAACGGCCCAGGGCCGGACGCGATGGATCCCATCGGTCACGTTTGCAGGACTCAACCCACCAGACAAAACGAGCCGACAAGCCACGCCGGGGAGAACGAGCGACCAATCGAACACCTTGCCGCCACCGCCGTACCCCTCGACATGCGCGTCGAGCAGCAGGGCCTGGGCGTCTGAGAAAGATGCGGCGCAGTCTAGCAAACTGACCTCCGGGCCCATGCGCACGGCACGTACATAGGGTCTTGCTGGGGCGCGGCACTGTGCGGGGGTCTCATCCCCGTGGAACTGCAACAAGGCATTCGGCACGGCCTGCAGTGCGGCGTCGATGTCCGCGTCACTGGCATTGACGAACAACAGCACTGGGGTGACGAAGGGCGGCAGACGCCGCGCAAGCTCGCCGGCGCGCTGCGCCAAGACGGCGCGTGGGCTCTTGGGGTACAGCACAAAGCCAATGGCGTCCGCTCCCGCGGCAACGGCGGCGTCCACATCGGCCTCGCGGGTGAGTCCACAGATCTTGATGCGGGTGCGGTGCATGGTGGGCGTTCAGCGAGCGGGAGGCACAGGGTGGCGGGAGCCGCGGAATTGGGAGCAGTGGATCAGAGTGACAAACTGAATGTGTTGAAGGCTGGCTCAAGGCATCCAGTCCAGCGCGGGCAAATGCTCGGGCAAGCCGTGCGCCGCATCGTAGTGCGGGCCCACGAAGTACAGGCCGTCAGGGGCAAAAGTGGGGGCCGCCGCCTGGCGGCTGCGCGAGGCCAGCACCTCGCCCATCCACTCAGGTGGGCGCGAGCCCGTGCCCACGGCCACCAAGCAACCCATGATGTTGCGCACCATGTGATGCAGAAAGGCACTTGCCTCGAAGTCAAAGCGCCAGTAGGCGCCACGTTGGGTGATGTCGAGCTGGCGCAGCGTCTTCACGGGCGAGAGCGCCTGACAGGCTGCGGCACGAAAGGCACTGAAGTCTTGCTCACCCAGCAGATGGCGTGCGGCCGACCGCATGGCCGGCCCATCCAGCGGGCGGAACACCCAGCCGCAGCGCCCCGCCTCCAGCGCCGGGCGCACGGGTGACTCCAGCAGGAGGTACCGGTATCTTCGGCCCCGGGCGCTGTTGCGGGCATGGAAATCCGCGCTCACCACCTGGCACCACTGCACCGCGATGTCGGACGCCAGATAGCGGTTGGTACCGCGCACCCAGGAGAAGGGGTCGCGCTCTACGGGCGCGTCCAGGTGCACCACTTGATTGAGGGCGTGCACACCGGTATCCGTGCGGCCAGCACATACGGTGGCTACAGGCCCGTCAGCAAAGGCAGCGAGGGCCGCCTCCAGGTGGTCCTGCACGGTTTGACCGTCGGGCTGAGACTGCCAGCCGTGAAAGCGCCGCCCGTCATACGCGACTCCCAGGGCCAGCCGACGCACGGTGGTGGAGCCCAGGGAGCCCCCGTGCTCGGCGTCAGGCTCAGCCAAGGTCGTCCAGCAGCGCGCGAGCCTTGTCCTTCAGCGGCCCGGCAGCTTGGGCGTACACCTCATCGGCCAGATCGCGCGCACCTTCCATGTCCCCGATCTGCATGAACTCATGGGCCAGGGCGAGCTTTCTCTCCAGAGGATGCTCGGCCGGCGGCGGCGTGGCGCGCTCGATGGCTTCTTCGACATCGGCCTGCACCTCCACACCGCCCAGATCCACCTCCGGGGGCTCGGCCGAAGCACGCCGTGCGTCAGCACCCGGGCCGTCATCGAGTTCAGGCCGTGCCGCAGACGTGGCACTGCCCATTTCCAGGGAGAAGTCGTCCGCTTCCACGGCAGCGGGCTCCTGGTCCCAAGCGTCTGCGGCCGTGGACACAGGGGCCGCTTCGGGCGGGGGTGGCGAGGCATCTTCCAGCCCCTGCCCCACGGCATCGAACTCTGACGACCCGTCGGCGTACAAGGGGTTGTCGGGGTCGAGCGCACGGCCCATCGCGGCCACATGGGCCCACTCCGGGCCGACACCGCCTGTGATCTCGTGCACTTCCAGGGCCTGCGGTTCGAAGGACAGGGGTTCCTTGCGCAGAGCCAGAACTTCCAGCAGCTTGACGCGCACATCCAGCCGGTCCGGCATCTGCAGGAGGGCGTCGCGCAGGATCTCCTCCGCCTGGACATCGCGCCCGTAGGACAGGTAGACATCGGCCTCGGCGATCGGATCCACGTCGCCACTCACGCCCAACTCGGCCAGAGTTTGCGGGTTGGGGTCCTCCTGCAGGTCCTTGGCTGCCAGCAATTCGTCCGCAAATCGGGTTTGCGAGGCCATCGGTGAAGCCGACTCCTCCTCAAATCGGCTGGCCAGGAAGGCTGCGCTCGCTGAAGACCGCCGGCCTCTCCACAGCCGGTAAGCCCCCAAGGCGGCCAGCAGCGCGACCAGGGCAGCGCCAGCGACCACGGTGTAGGTGCTGTGCAGCAGCGTATCCAGAAGACCCTTGTCAGCCGCAGGAGGGCTGGCCGCCACCCCAGAGGCCGCAGATGCCGGCAGCGCTGCCGCCACCGCCGGTGCCGCAGCCACAGGCGGGGCCGGCTTGACGGCCGGTTCCGTTGGCGCCGAGGCCGCCGCCATCTGCTGCAACTGTTTGAGCGCCTGCATGTTGCGAAGGAGTTCGGCTTCGCGCTCTGCGGCCGCCTTGGCCGCGGCCTGCTTGGACAGGGATGCTTCGGGCGAACTGGCCGCCTTCACGCCCGCCTGCGACAGCTTGAGCTGGTCTGGGGTCGGAGCGGCTTCAGACTTGCGATCCTTGACGCGAGCCTCCACCCGGCCGGCGTCTTGCCTGGAGGCAGCAGTCTCCGGTGCAGCCTTGGGTACCGCCGCAGCGAGCTGCGCCCTGTAGGCCCCGAAATCGGCACTGTGGGCTTCGATCATGTCTCGGGCCTGCGCAGGCGAGACGCCGGCCAGGTCAGACGGAGAAGGCAGGGTCAGGACCGCCCCAGCCTTCAGCCGGTTCATGTTCGAGCCCATGAAGGCCTGAGGATTGGCCCGGAACAAGGCCGCCAGCATCTGGTCCAGCGACACGCCCTCGGCACGGTACTGCCGCGCCACCTTGAGCAAGGTTTCGCCAGGCTGCACCAAATGCGTGCTGCCAGCAGTTGCGGCCGCAGCGCCTGCAGGGGCCGTGGCGACCTCCTGTGACGGGGCAGACCCAAACACCGTTGGTGTGGGCGCAGACCCGTCAGCAGCGGGGGTGCCCGCGCCCGCCGGGTTGACGAGCAAGGTGTACCCCAGCACCTGCTGGCCGGAGGCCCAGCGCACTTCCACCAGCACGTCGACAAAGACGTTGGTGACCGGTCGGTCGGTGCGCAACTGCATCACCGGCCGACCGTCGGGCTGGCGCGCAAATGTCACGCGCGCACCGGACAGCACCTCATCGAACTCGATGCCTGCGCTTCGATAAGCCCCGGGCGAAGCCAGTCGCAACCGCAGCGAGGCTTCTTCCGCCGGGGTGATGCTGTTGATCTGCACCTCCGCTTTCAGCGGCTCTCCCAAGCTGGACTGCACGCTCAAGCGGCCAAAGCTCACGGCCGACGCCGAACCCGAACCCCAAAGCGTCACCCCCAGCAGCCCGCCCATGAGGCCCAACTTCAGGCGCCGCTGCCATGGCAAGGCCCAGAAGGCGTCAGGTGGTGGTCGGCATGTGCGGTGTTCAGCGGTCAAGCGCCCTCCAGCAGGCATCGGTCAGGCCATCCTCAACGCCAAGGCGTGACAGGCCGCGGCGCTCACCGCTCCAGCAGGATGCGCAACATGCGCCGCAGCGGCTCGGCTGCGCCCCACAGGAGCTGGTCTCCGATGGTAAAGGCACCCAGGTACTCCGGGCCCATCGCCATCTTGCGCAGGCGGCCGACCGGAATGGTCATGGTGCCCGTCACGGCCACGGGCGTCAGATCGCGCAGCGTGGCCTCGCGGGTGTTGGGCACCACCTTCACCCAGGCGTTGTCAGCGGCGATCATCGCCTCGATATCGGCCAGCGGCACGTCCTTCTTGAGCTTGAAGGTCAGCGCCTGGCTGTGGCAGCGCAT
>CAYSOD010000092.1:0-10565 GCA_964432385.1 uncultured Rubrivivax sp. | reverse complement strand
TTTCGGGCGTGGCCGGGGTGCACGCGGTCGTCTCGGGTGCTGGTGGTGAACAGCACCGGCGGCAGCTTCATCCCAGGCTGGACGTTCTGGTACGGGCTGTAGCGCGAGATCCAGGCCCACTGCTCGGGCTGGTCGGGGTCACCATACTCGGCCATCCAGCTCGCGCCAGCCAGGAGCTGGTGGTAGCGCTTCATGTCCAGCAGCGGCACGGCGCACACCACGGCGCCAAAGAGCTCGGGGCGTTGCAGCATCACGGCGCCCACCAGCAGCCCGCCGTTGCTGCCGCCTTCCATGCCCAGGTGCGCGGGGCTGGTGATGCGCTGTCGGATCAGGTCTTCGGCCACGGCGGCAAAGTCGTCATAACTGCGCTGCTTGTTCGCTTGAGTGGCGGCCTGGTGCCAGGCCGGGCCGAACTCACCGCCACCGCGGATGTTGGCCACCACCAGCACGCCGCCTCGGCTGTACCAGGCGTTGCCGAACACGGCCGAGTACCAGGGCTGCAGGCTGACCTCGAAGCCGCCGTAGCCATACAACAACGTGGGGTTGCGCCCGTCGGCCTGTGCGCCCGGGGGCCAGACCACGAAGTAGGGCACTTTGGTGCCGTCCTTGGAGGTGGCGAAGCGCTGCTCCACCCGCATACCGCTGGCTTCGAAGTAGGCGGGCCGGGCCTTCAGGCGTTCAAAGCTGTCCGAGCCCGTCCGTGCCAGGGACAGCGTGTCAGGGGTGAGGAAGTCGGTGTAGCTCAGCAGCCAGGCTTCGCCCAGCGGGTCGTCCCGGAGTAGCGGGTCGTGCAGGGCCTGGATGCCGACCGTGCCGGGGAAGGGTGTGGCCACCTCGCGGCGTTGCCAAAAGCCGTCGGCGCCCCGCCACACCTCTTCCACCCGCCCGGCCACGTTGTCCAGCACGCTCAGCAGCAGCCGGCGGTGCGTGATCTGGTAGCCATTCAGCGAGCGCGTGGCGGTGGGGGTGAAGAGGGCGCTCAAGGCGGGCTTGCCCTCCATCAGACTCTGTGCGCTGCACACCAGCAGGGCTCCCACGGGCCAGGTACGGCCGTCCACGGTCCAGGGGCTGCGCAGCGAGACCAGGGCCCACTCGCGCCAGAAGGCGAGTTCGGCGTCGTCGGGTTTGGGTATGCGGCGCAGCTGTCCACCATCCTGCAAGAACACTTCAGTTCGGTAGAAGTCGATGGACCGGCCGAACAGCGTGCGTTCGAAGCCCGGTGTACGGTCCACCGAGGCCCAGGCGGCCACGTCACTTTTCTGACCCTCAAAGACGGTCACGGCGTCCTGCCAGCGCTGGCCGCGTTGCCAGCGCTTGATGACGCGCGGGTAGCCGGAGTCGGTCATCGAGCCCGGGCCGAAGTCGGTACCGATATAGGCGCTGTCGGCAGCTATCCAGTCAAAGTTCGACTTGGCCTCGGGCAGCTCAAAGCCGCCTTCAGAGGCCGGGATGAAGCGCTTGGTCACGGTGTCTAACTCGCGCTGCACGGTGGCATCGGCTCCGCCTTTGGAGAGCTTGATCATGCAGCGCCGGTGCGCCGGGCCGAGACTGTTGGCGCCGCCCCAGACCCAGTTCACCCCTTCGGTTTTGCCCAGCGCATCCACATCCAGCACCGTCTCCCACGCGGGCTGCGCCTTGCGGTATTCCGCCAGGGTGGTGCGGCGCCACAGGCCGCGCGGGTTGGCTTCGTCCTGCCAGAGGTTGTAGAGGTGGTCGCCCTGCCGGCTCACTGCCGGGATGCGGTCGCTCGAATCCAGCAGTTCGCGGATGCGGTCGCGCACCGGCACGAAGTCGGGCCAGGCCTGCAGGCGCTCGCGGGCGAGGGCATTGCGTTCGCGAACCCAGGCCAGGGCCCTTTCGCCCTGCACGTCTTCCAGCCAGAGATACCGGTCTTCCGAGGGCGAGGACGAGGGGGTTGTGGGTTGTGCGTGCAGGGTCGTCATGGGCGTCCAGGGCAGGGGGCAGGCGATGGCGCCCAGCAGTTGTCGGCGGTTCATAGGGATGCCTGGCTTCCTCAGCGGGTGGCCGTCTTCAGCGGGTGGGGTGACAGCTCCACAGACTGTTGCCCGTCGCTCACCCAGACGCTGCCGTCCTGCACCGTCACCTGCCATTGCATGGAGCGCTGGGCCAGCCCGGCCAGCGCTTGGGCTTGGTCCGCCGGGATCTGCCACACCGTCAGGTTGGACAAGCGGCTGAGCTTGGTCTCGATGCCGCCCCACCAGATGGGCACCGCCGGGCCATAGGCATAGATGGTGACGCTCTCGGAGCGACCACATGCCTTGGCCAGCCGCCGCTCATCAGGCTGGCCCACTTCAACCCACTGCACCAACTGGCCAGTGAGGTCGGGCTGCCAGAGGTCGGGCTCATCAGCGTCCGACAAGCCCTTGGCGAACTGCAGCGCACCGCGGTCCGTGTTGTGCGGCACGCCCAGCGCAAAAGCTAGCAGGCGCACCAGCAGCCGCTCCTCGGTTTCGGAAGGGTGCAGGGCCAGTGTGAGGCCGTGGTCGGCGTACAGCGCGCGGTCCATGTCCGCGATCTGCAACTGGGCTTTGTAGATGGTGGCTTTGAGGGCCAAGCGGTGCTCCTGTGGGGCGCTGCAGGGAGCAGCAGCGCTGCAGCCGCCATTGTCAAGCCTTGGCCTCCAAGGCGGGCGCGGCTCAACGCTGCCTGCCATTTACCCTGAAAGCCCTGAAAGAGTGAGGCGAGATGGCATCATCCCGCCCGCGCCCAGCCTAGTCTGGTCTCGATGTTGACTTCATCCCTGACGCGGCACACCGCCGCGCCCCCCCATGACCGACACGCTCACCGCTGTATCCACCGACAACCCTTTGCTACAGCCCTGGTCCACGCCCCACGGCCTGCCACCCTTCAGCCTGTTCCAGCCGGATCACTTTGCGCCGGCCTTCCAGGCGGCGATGCAGGCGCACCGCGATGAGCTGGAAGCCATTGCGCTTCAGCCGCAGGCGCCGAGTTTCGACAACACCGTGGCGGCCTTTGACCGCGCGGGCCGCTTGCTCGGGCGCATCGAGTCGGTGTTCTACAACCTCACGGCCTCAGAGACCTCGCCGCCCCTGCAGGCGGTGCAGCGCGACATGGCCGGCCCGTTGGCCGCGCACGCCAACAGCGTCTACATGAACGCGGCGTTGTTCGCCCGCATCGATGCCCTGCATGAGGCCCGCAGCACGCTGGGCCTGACGCCCGAGCAACTGCGCCTGCTGGAGCGCATCCACTTCGACTTCGTGAGCTCCGGTGCGCGCCTGAAAGGGGCCGACCAGGCCCGCTACGCCGCGGTGATGGAAGAGCTGGCCCGCCTGACCACGCTCTTCGGCCAGAACGTGCTGCACGACGAGGCCTCGTACCAGCTGGTGCTGCGAACCGAGGACGAGTTGGCCGGCCTGCCGGGCTTTGTGCGCGACGCCGCGCGCCAGGCCGCTGTGGACCGCGGCCTGCAGGACGATACGCAAGCCCATGTCATCACGCTCAGCCGGTCGCTGATCGTGCCCTTCCTCACCTTCTCCACGCGGCGAGACCTGCGTGAACAAGCCTGGCGCGCCTGGACCAGCCGGGGCGAACACCCCGGCGAGCACGACAACCGCGAGGTGGCCCGCGCCATCCTGAAGTTGCGCCGCGAGCAGGCACGGCTGCACGGCTATGCCAGCTATGCCGACTACGCGCTGGTGGACCGCATGGCGGGTACGCAGCAGGCGGTCAAGCAGTTGCTGAATGAGGTGTGGCCCCGCGCGCTGGCCGCGGTGGAGCGCGAGCGACAGATGCTGCGCGCGGCCATGGTGGATGCCGGGCAGGGGGCCGACACCGCCATCGAGCCCTGGGACTGGCGCTTCTGGGCCGAGAAGGTGCGCGTGCAGCGCTTCGCGGTGGACGACGCGGAGGTCAAGCCTTACTTCCGGCTGGACCGCATGGTGGAGGCCGCCTTCGACTGCGCAGGTCGCCTCTTCGGCCTGCAGTTCACGCACCGGTCGGACCTGCCGGTCTACCACCCGGACGTGAAGGCCTACGAGGTGCGCGATGCCTCGGGCCAGGTGCGCGGCATCTTTCTGCAGGACAACTTCGCCCGGCCCACCAAGCGCAGCGGCGCCTGGATGAGCTCGCTGCGCTGGCAGAACCGCAACGTGCCCCAGGGCGCAGCCCTGCAATCACATGCTGGCGCAGCCCTGCAATCACATTCGGGAGTGGCGCTGACGGTGCATGAGGGGGCGGCCGAGATCCCCGTCATCCTCAACAACAACAACTTTGCCAAGGGCGCGCCGGGGGCGCCCACGCTGTTGTCCATGGACGACGTGCGCACGCTGTTCCACGAGTTCGGCCATGGCCTGCACGGGTTGCTGAGCAACGTGACCTATGAGCGCCTGTCGGGCACGCAGGTGCTGCGCGACTTCGTCGAACTGCCTTCTCAGATGTTCGAGCACTGGACCAGCGAGCCCGCCGTGCTCAAGCAGCACGCGCGACACTGGCAAACGGGCGAGCCCATCCCCGACGAGTTGATCGCGCGCATCGAGCGTGCGCAGCGCTTCAACGAGGGCTATGAAACGGTGCGCTACACCGCCAGTGCGCTGGTGGACATGGCGGTGCATTCGCTGACCGACGACGAGCCCCCGACTGACCTGTGCGCCTTCGAGGCCCAGGAGTTGCAGCGCCTGGGTCTGCCGCATGGCGTGGGACAGAACCACCGGCTGGTGCACTTCCAGCACCTGTTCTCCGGCTCAGGCTATGCCGCGGGTTACTACGTGTACCTGTGGGCCGAAGTGCTGGACGCCGATGCCTTCGATGCTTTCGTCGAGGCGGGTGACCCCTTCGATGCGCAGGTGGCGCAGGCCCTGCAGCGCTTCATCTACGGCAGTGGCAACAGCCTGGAGCCGCGCGCGGCCTTCGCCGCCTTCCGCGGCCGCGCGGCGCGGGTGGAACCCATGCTGCGCCAGAAGGGCTTGATCGAGGGCGGGCAGACCGTCTGAGCGGCTCCCTGGCGGCGGACGTTGCTGCGGCGTCCATGCCTGTGCGGCCCCGCGCCAGCGCGTGGTCAGGGTGACGGGTCCGTGGGCAGGTCGATGTGCTGTGAGCTCGTGACCCGGAAGATGCGGTCCAGCGCCTGGTCGAAGGCCTCGAAGTCCACGGGCTTGGTGAGGTAACCGGCAAAGCCTGCGGCCAGTGCGGCCTGGATCTCCTCGGGCGCCGCCTCGCCTGACAGGGCGATGCAGGGGATGCGCGCGGTGCGGGGGTCGGCCTTGAGGCGGCGAAACACTTCATGCCCGTCAATGTCGGGCAACTGCATGTCCAGCAGGATCAGGTCAGGCCGCTGTTGCGCAGCCATGGCCACACCGGTGAGCCCGTCCTCGGCGCTGAGCATCGTCAGGCCGGGCCGGCGCTTGACCAATTCCTCGACGATCAACGCGTTGACGGGGTTGTCCTCGATGTACAGCACCAGACCGCCTTCGCCTACGGGCAGGTCGAAGTCCACGCTGGGTGCGATCTGCGTCGGCCGAGCCAGCACCTGGGTGCTGGTGGTCAAGTCCGCGGCCCACAGCCGCAGCTCGAACGTGGTGCCCACGTCAGGCGTGGAGTGCACCTCCAGGGTGCCGTTCATGCGCTCGACCAGACCCTTGACGATGGTCATCCCGATGCCGGTGCCCTCCACCGATGTGCTTTCCGCCCCCAGGCGGTCGAAGGGGTCGAACAGACGGCTGAGTTGCTCGGCCGTCAGCCCGCGGCCGGTGTCGCTCACCCTCAGCAGCACCTGTTCTTCCAGCGCCTGCGCGTCGATGCGCACGTGGCCGCCCGGGCGGTTGTACTTGATGGCATTGGTCACCAGATTCAGCAGCACCTGGCGCAGACGCGTCGGGTCGGCCATGGCCACCAGTTCCAACCCGGCGGTGTTCAAGCCCACCCCGAACTGCCTGGCCATCGGCTCGACCAGCGACATCACCTGCTTGACCTCAGGGTGCAGGTGCACGGGCACGCGCTCGATGCGCATCTCGCCGCCCTCCACCTTGGACAGGTCCAGCACGTCGTCCAGCAAGGCCAGCAGGTGGCGGCCGGCGTTCTCGATGTGGATCAAACGCTCATCCTGCGCGGCCGTGGGCGCTTGCAGCGCGTCACCGCGCAGCAGCCGTGTGAAACCCATGATGGCGTTCAAGGGGGTGCGCAGCTCGTGGCTCATGCGCGCCAGAAAGCGCGACTTCGATCGCAGCTCCCGCTCCGCCGCCACCGCGGCCGACCTGGCCGTGGCCGCTGCGCGAGATTCGGTGACATCAACGCCCACGTCGTTCAGGGCCTCCACATGGCCGTCTGCCGAACGCACGCCAACCCTTCGGCCCGTCAATGTGCGCCACTGCCCGTCACTGCGGCGCAGTCGGATCTCGAAGGGCAGGGGCACCTCGCTGTGCTGCGCCGCCAGGAAGCTCTGCTCCAGGGCCGCATGGTCGTCCGGGTGCACCAGTTCGCGCCCTTCGTCCCAGCTCAGCCCGTCAGGGCGCGCGCGCAGCCCCAGGGTCTTCCAGCCCACCGGGTTCATATAAATCCGCTCGCCCTTCAGGTCGAAGGTGGTCAGCACGATGCCGGCCAGATCGATGGCCGAGGACAGCTGCCGGTTCAACTCGTCGTGGGCCTTGCCGATCTCCCAGGTCCGCGTGTCGTCCTGCATCACCCCCACCATGCGCTCAGGCTGGCCGCCGGCTCCGGCCTTGACCAACCACTCGGCATGCAGGCGCACGATGGACCCGTCAGCCCGGCGCAGACGCAGCCGATGGCTGTAGCGCCCCGGGCAGGTGACCGAGGCCTTGTAGGCTTCACGAAAAGCGTCTCGGTCTGCATCGATCACGGCCTGGCTGGCGGCTTCGAAGCTGGGTGCAGCCTCGCTGGGATCCAGGCCCCAGAAGCTGTACATCTGCGCATCCCAGCGCCCCACGCCCGTGGTGAGGTCGCGCTCCCACACGCCAATGCGCCCGAAGGTCTGGGCCGCCTCCAACCGCTCGGCCAGCTGCCCGGTGGCGCGGGCCTTCTGCAGCAAGTCGTCCACGGGCGTCATCACCAGCAGGCGGCGTTCGTCGGGCAGGGGTGAGACGGCACAACGGCACCCCACCGGTGGGCCGCCTGTGGGCCGCAGCATCCAGTCGCGCACCACGGGGCCGGGTTCCCACAGGGCGGTGTCCAGGATCTCGGGTTCCAGGCCCAGCAGGCCGCCCACGGCGGCGGGCAGGCGCGAAGCCTCGGGCCACCAGGCCCGTGCCTTGGCATTGGCCCAGCGCACCCGCGATCGCGCATCGATCATGAGCGCGGGCACGGGCAGGCCCTCCATCCAGGCCAACCACTCGTCCTGCGCCGAGGGCGGCGCCACGGAGTCCAGGAACGGGGCGTCCTGAGCAAGGGGTTTGCGGCCGAACATGACTTGAGTCTAGCGCCCGACAATCCACCGCAGTGTCTTGTCCAGGAGCTCCACCCCATGCCAGGCCCTACCCCTGATTCCGCCGCCGGGCCTTTGACTGTTGCGGGGCGCGCGCCTGCGGGGCTGGAGGCGATTCACGCGCCGGTGATGGGCACCGTGGCGGCCGTTGAGCGGCGTGTGGGCGAGCCCTTTGCCCGCGGGCAGGTGCTGTTGGTGCTGGAGTCGATGAAGATGGAGATCCCGGTCGAGGCGCCGGCCGACGGCGTGGTGCTGTCGCTGGCCGTGGCGGTGGGCGACACGGTCGAGCAGGGCGCGGAACTGATGCGATGGGGCGTGCATGCGAATTCGTCGCCGCAGGCAACCGCCGTCGATGTTTCAGAGGTTCCCGTGCTGGAAGCAGCCGCTGCCACGGGTGAGCCTTCGGGGGCACCGGCCGCGCCCTCCGCCATGTGGGGCAATGCTGATGCTGCCTTGGACCGTCTGGCACAGCGGCGCACACTGCTGGAAGACGCCGCCCGGCCCGAGGCCCTGGCTCGGCGCCACGCCACGGGCTTGCTCAGTGCGCGGCAGAACGTGGCTGACCTGCTGGACGCCGGCAGCTTCAACGAGTACGGCGCCATGGCCGTGGCCGCGCAGCGCACCCGCCGCACGCAGGAGGACCTGCAGCGCAACACCCCTGCCGACGGTCTGATCACGGGCACCGGCACGGTCGACGGGCGGCCCTGCGCCGTGATGGCCTACGACTACACCGTGCTCGCGGGCACGCAGGGCGTGTGGAACCATGCCAAGAGCGACCGTTTGCTGGAGGTGGCGCGGCGCTCGCGCCTGCCGCTGGTGCTGTTTGCAGAAGGGGGCGGCGGCAGGCCGGGCGATGTCGACTGGCCCGGCGTGGCCGGCCTCGACTGCACCACATTCGCCTCGCTGGCGGGCCTGTCGGGGCAGGTGCCTCTGGTGGGCATCGTGGCCGGCCGCTGCTTTGCCGGCAATGCCGCGCTGCTGGGTTGCTGTGACCTCATCATCGCCGTCGAGGGCGCGAGCATCGGCCTGGGCGGCCCGGCCATGATCGAGGGAGGTGGTCTGGGGCGGGTGGAGCCTGACGCGGTGGGCCCGGTGGATGTGCACTGGGCCAACGGCGTGGTCGACGTGCGCGTGCCTGATGAGGCCGCTGCGGTCGCGGTAGCGAAGAAGTGGCTGGGACTGGTGGCCGATCGCACACCGTGGCCTTCAAGGGCCGCCACTGTCACCTCGCCTTCAGGCGGTGCTCAGGGCAGTGCTGCGGTCCCCGTCTCCCCCAACGACCTGGGCGGTGTTTCCAGTGGTGTCTCGCCCGCAGCATCCGGCCCGCACCAGGCATGGTTTCCAGGTGGCGACCCCATCACCTTGCGTCATGCCCTGCCCACCCAGCGCAACACCGCCTTCGACCCCAGGCCCATCCTGCAGACGGTGTGTGACGCCCTTTCGATGCTGGAGTTGCGCCAAGGCTTCGGCCCTGGCGTGGTGACGGCGGTGGCGCGCCTTGGCGGGCGCCCCGTGGCCCTGGCGGCCAGCGACTGCCGGCACCTGGGCGGCGCGCTGGACGGCCCGGCCTGCGACAAGCTGGTACGTTTTCTGCGGCTGGCCGATGCCCAGGGCTGGCCGGTCATCACCTTCGTGGATACGCCCGGCTTCATGGTGGGCCCGGACAGCGAGCGCACGGGCCTGGTGCGGCGGGCCGGAGACCTCTTCATCACGGCAGCGCGGTTGCGCGTACCGATGTTCAGCGTGATGCTGCGCCGCGGCTTCGGCCTGGGGGCGATGGCCATGGCTGGGGGGCACTTTCACGCGCCGCGCGCCACCTGTGCCTGGCCGGCCGCCGAGTTTGGGCCCATGGGGCTGGAAGGTGCGGTGCGGCTGGGCTTTCGCAAGGAGTTGGAGGCCAAGCCCGAAGGGCCGCAGCGCGACGCCCTGTTCAAGCGGCTGTTGGACGAGGCCGTGGAGCGTGGCCAGGCCCTGAACATGGCCAGCCACCTGGAGATCGACGAGGTCATCGACCCCGCCGAAACGCGGGACTGGTTGCTGCGTCAGTTGGCGGTGGCGGGGTTGGGGTGAACCGTGTGGGTGTGAGGTTGACCGCCCACATCCTCTGACCCTTCTGAGCTTGTCCAACGGCTTTGGCAAGCTCTACCTGAAAGGGTGAAGCTCAGCCCGAAGGATTCATTTCGGGCCGCGACTCCCTGGCAAGCTTGACCACCCGCACCGGCTTCACCGACTCCCGCGCGCGCAACTGGCCGCAGCCGCCCTCCACGTCCTGGCCGGCGGAGTGGCGCAGGCGTGTCAGCACGCCCTGGCGGTTCAGCGCCCGCGCCATCTCGGCCGCACGTTCGATGGCTGGGCGCTCGTACGGCAGGCCGTCCACGGCGTTGTAAAGGATGAGGTTCATCATCATCCGCCGGCCCTTCAGCAGCGCCACGATGCCGGCCACCTCTTCGTCGCCGTCGTTCACACCAGCCAGCAGCGTCCATTGCACCTGCACGGGGTAGCCGCTGACTTGGGCGTAGTCGCCTGCAGCCTGTACCAGTGCGGCCGGCGCGATGCGTGGTGCGCGCGGTAGCAGGTGCTCACGTAAGTCTGTCTTCGTGCTGTGCAGAGACAGCGCCAGCGCAGGTTTCACACGACCCTGCGGCAGCGCCGCAAAGGCCCGCTCGTCACCCACGGTGGAGAACACCAGGTTCTTGTGGCCGATGCCGCCCTCGGTGCCCAGCAGGTCGATGGCCTCCAGCACGGCTTCCAGGTTGTGCGAGGGCTCGCCCATGCCCATGAACACCACCTTGTTCACGGCGCGCAGCGAGCGCGCCAGCGCCACTTGCGCCACGATCTCCGCGCTGCCCAGCTGCCGCAGCAGCCCTTCGGTGCCGGTCATGCAGAAGCGACAGCCCACGGCGCAGCCCACCTGCGTGGACACGCACAGCCCTCCGCGCGGCAGCAGCACGGTCTCCACCGTCTGCCCGTCGTGCAGGGCGATCAGCAACCGCTCTGAGCCATCGGCCGCGGGGTGGCGGGACTTCAGCCGCGCCAACCCCTTCAGGCCTTGCGCCAGGTCAGGCCAGGCGACCTGCAGCGCTTTGGGCAGAAACGTCTCCATCCGCCGCCGGGGACGCTCCACCGGCAAGGCCTGCGCCCAGCTGCGCAA
>CAYSOD010000091.1:0-10568 GCA_964432385.1 uncultured Rubrivivax sp. | reverse complement strand
GCATCAGCAACGCCACCGTGCCGATGGGCGGCGTGTTCGTGCGCAAGCACGTCTACGACGGCCTGATGGGCGGCCCGGAGAACGTGATCGAGCTGTTCCACGGCTACACCTACTCGGCCCACCCGCTGGCCTGCGCGGCCGCGCTCGGCACCCTGGACACCTACGCCGAGGAGGGCCTGCTGACCCGCGCTGGTGAACTGGCGCCCTACTTCGCCGAGGCCCTGCACTCGCTGCGCGGCGAGCCCCACGTGATTGACGTGCGCAACATCGGTCTCGTGGGCGGCATCGAATTGCAGCCGATCGCGGGCCAACCCACCAAGCGAGCCTTTGATGCGTTCCTGGATTGCTATGACAAGGGGGTCATGATCCGCACCACGGGCGACATCATTGCCTTGTCACCTCCCTTGATCGTGGAAAAGTCCCACATCGACCACATCGTCGACACCGTGCGAGGCGCCCTTCGCCGACTGGGGTGAACCCCAGGAGTGCACATGCCGCCTCATCCTCTGGAATACTTCTTGCGGCGATTTCTCATCCGGCGCCCGTGCCTGGCCCTTCTTGCTTGAGGCAGTGCGTTCGGGCCTTTCTTTTCATCGACTTCACCCATGCTCTTCAGCGGAGGTTTGTTCATGCAGTTCAAGTCACGCCGACTCTTGGCCGCGCTGGCCGCCACACTCGCCGTCCTGGGTGCGCCGGCCTCCCATGCGCAGGAGGAAGAGAAGATCCTGAACATCTACAACTGGTCGGACTACATCGGTGACGACGTGATCGCGCGGTTCGAGAAGGAGACGGGGATCAAGGTCCGATACGACATGTTCGACAACAACGAGATCGTCCACGCCAAGCTGGTGGCCGGCAAGACCGGTTACGACATCGTGGTGCCCTCGTCCAACTGGGCCAAGCTGCAGATCGACGGCGGCCTGTTGCAGAAGCTGGACAAGTCCAAGATCCCCAACCTGCGCAACATCGACCCGGCCATCCAAGCGCAACTGGGCAAGATGGACCCTGGCAACGACTACATGGTCAACTGGCTCTGGGGCTTCACCACGGTGGGCATCAACGTGGACAAGGTCCGCGCCGCGCTCGGTGGCCCGCTGCCCGACAACGTGTGGGAACTGGTGTTCAAGCCCGAGTACATCAGCAAGCTCAAGAGCTGCGGGGTGTCCTTCCTGGACTCCTCCACCGAGGTGATCCCCGCGGTGCTTCACTACCTGGGCAGGCCCGCTTTCAGCAAGAACCCGGCGGACTACACCGCCGCGGCCAATGCACTCAAGGCCGTCAGGCCCTTCGTCACGCTGTTCAGCTCTTCGGGCTACATCAACGACATGGCCAACGGCTCGATCTGCCTGGCCCTGGGTTGGTCGGGTGACATCAACATCGCCCGTCAACGTGCCATCGACGGCAAGACGGGCCAAAACATCCAGGCCCTCATTCCCAGGAATGGCGGCCTCCTGTTCTTCGACACCATGGTCATCCCGGCAGATGCCCAGCGCCCCGGCAACGCACACAAGTTCATCAACTTCGTGCTGCGCCCAGACGTGGCGGCGGCCAACACCAACAAGGTCTTCTACCCCAACCCGGTTCCCGACTCGCGACGGAACATCCGCCCCGAAGTGGCCAACAACCCCACCGTGTTCCTGCCCGCCGCCGACCTTGGCCGCATGGTGGCGCCCGATTCGCTCAACAACGACCTGCGTCGCCTCATGACGCGCACTTTCACGACCTTCAAGACCGGTCTGTGATGTCGGTTGCGGCCGGCGCTGCCGGCTTCTTGCGCATCGAGGACGTCGTCAAGGAGTTTGACGGCTACGCCGCCGTCAACCACGTCAGCCTCGACATCGACAAGGGCGAAATCTTCGCCCTGCTCGGGTCGTCGGGTTGCGGCAAGACCACGCTGCTGAGGATGGTGGCCGGGTTCGAGACGCCCACCTCCGGACGCATCGTGCTGGACGGCCAGGACCTGTCCGGCCTGCCCCCGTACCAGCGGCCGCTGAACATGATGTTCCAGAGTTACGCGCTGTTTCCGCACCTCACGGTGGCCGAGAACATCGCCTTTGGCCTGAAGCGCGCAGGCATGGCCTCGGCGCAGGTGGCCGAGCGGGTGGACGCCATGCTCAAGCTGGTGCAACTCAGCAAGTACGCCAGCCGCAAGCCTCACCAGCTGTCCGGCGGCCAGCAGCAGCGCGTGGCGCTGGCCCGCAGCCTGGCTAAGCAGCCCCAACTGCTGCTGCTGGACGAACCGCTGGGCGCGCTGGACAAGAAACTGCGCGAAGAAACCCAGATCGAGTTGGTCAACATCATCGAGCAGGTCGGCGTCACCTGCATGATGGTCACGCACGATCAGGAGGAGGCCATGACAATGGCCTCGCGCATCGCGGTCATGAGCGAGGGGCGCCTCATGCAGGTGGGCGTGCCCTCGGACATCTACGAGACCCCGACCAGCCGCTTCGTGGCCGACTTCATTGGCAACGTCAACATGATGGACGGCACGCTGGAGGTCGATGCCAACGACCACTGCGTGGTGGCCTGCGCCGATTGCCGGCATTACGTCGGCCACGGCATCACCGGCACCGAGGGCATGGCGGTGACCGTGGCCCTGCGGCCCGAGAAGATCCACGTCAGCCGGCACCGGCCGGCCGAGGGCGACTTCAACACGGTGCGCGGCACCGTGCGAGAGAAGTCGTACTTCGGCAGCTTCACCGTGTACCAGTTGGCCCTGGCCAGCGGAGCCCTGCTGAAGGTCAGCCAGTCCAACGTTCAGCGGCACCGCGACGACGAGCTCACCTGGGGCGACGAGGCCTGGGCACATTGGTCCCGATCCGCGCACGTGGTGCTGACGCAATGAGGCGCCCGTGAGCTCAGCCCCGCGCACCCCTTCTGCCGCAGGCCTGGCATGGCTGACGCGTCGGCGGCCGGGTGGGCGCGCGGCGGTCATTGGCGTGCCCTATCTGTGGTTGCTGGCGTTCTTTCTGCTGCCCTTCGCGGTGGTGCTGCAGATCTCCCTGGCCCGCATGGGCACGGTGCACCCCGAGGACCTGATCGCGGTCAAGGACGGGGTGCTGACGCTGTCGCTGAAGTTCTCCAACTTCAGCGCCGTACTGGACGACCCGATCTACCTGAACGCCTACCTGCGAAGCCTGCAGTACGCCGCAGCCACCACGGTGCTGTGCCTGTTGATGGGCTACCCCTTTGCCTACTTCATGGCCAGGGCCAAGGCCTCGGTGCAGCCCATGCTGCTCATGCTGGTGATGCTGCCTTTCTGGACGTCCTTCCTCCTGCGCGCCTACGCCTGGAAGGGCCTGCTCAGCCCCGAGGGTTGGGCGCACGACCTGATCGTGGGGCTTGGGTTGGACGCCGTGCTGCTGTCTCTGGGGCTGACCGCAGCGCCTGGCAAGCTGATGAACACGCCGTTTTCCCTGGTGCTGGGCATGGTCTACACCTACCTGCCCTTCATGGTGCTGCCGCTTTACAGCCAACTGGCCAAGATGGACCTGCGCCTGCTGGAGGCGGCCCAGGATCTAGGCGCGACGCCCTGGGTGGCCTTCTGGAAGGTGACCGTACCGCTGTCCAAGGCCGGGATCATCGCCGGCTCCATGTTGGTGTTCATCCCCTGCATTGGCGAGTACGTCGTGCCCGAACTGCTGGGCGGGCCTGAGACCCTCATGATCGGCCGCGTGATCTGGGATGAACTTTTCTTCAACAACGACTGGCCCATGGCGTCGGCCCTGGCCGTTCTGATGATCCTGCTGATCATCGTGCCGCTGGCCCTCTTCCAGCGGTACCAGGCCGAGTCGCAGGAGCGTCGCCGGTGAAGGCCTCGCCGCTGAACACCTGGTTCGGCCGCGGCTGGCTGGCTGCGGGCTATCTGTTCCTGTTCGTGCCCATCTTCTCGCTGGTGGTGTACTCCTTCAATGACTCGCCCATCCCCAACGTGTGGAGAGGCTTCACGCTGAAGTGGTACAACGCCCTCGCGGCGGACAAGGCCCTGCTGTCCGGGCTCTGGTTGTCGCTCAAGATTGCTTTCCTCACCGCATGTGGCTCCGTGGTGCTCGGCACGCTGGCCGCCTTTGCCTTGGTGAAGTACCGCCGGTTCACGGGGCGGACGGTGTTTTCCGGCATGGTGAGCGCCCCGCTGGTGATGCCCGAGGTCGTGATCGGCCTGTCACTGCTGTTAACCATGGTGAGCCTGCAGCGCGCGATTGGTGTGCCCGAGCGCGGCATGCTGACCATCTGGCTCGGCCATCTGCTGGTGGGCATGGCCTACGCCACCGTGGTGGTGCAGGCACGGTTGCAAGACCTGAACCCGCAGTTGGAAGAAGCGGCCATGGACTTGGGTGCGCGGCCTCA
This sequence comes from uncultured Rubrivivax sp., assembly GCA_964432385.1. Lineage (GTDB taxonomy): Bacteria > Pseudomonadota > Gammaproteobacteria > Burkholderiales > Burkholderiaceae_C > Rubrivivax. The sequence continues at coordinate 6,221 of CAYSOD010000091.1, read as the reverse complement.
CCAGGTCTTCTGGCTGGTGACTTTGCCCATGATCACGCAGTCGCTGCTGTCGGCCTGGCTGCTGACCTTCACCCTGTCGCTGGACGACGTGGTGCTGTCGAACTTTCTCTCCGGCCCAGGCGCCACGACCATGCCGCTGGTGATCCTGTCGCGTGCCCGGCTGGGCTTGAACCCGAGCGTCAACGCCGTGGCCACGCTCATCGTCGTTGTCGTGGCCATCGGCGTTGCCGTGGCCAGTTACCTCATCGCCCGCGCAGAGCGGCAGCGCAGCCTCGAGTTGGCCGCCGCAGCCCGCGGCTGACCCGGCAACCCCCTTTTTCGCACCGAGAAGGAGCCTCCATGAAGACCATCCGTCACACCACCCTGGCCTTGGCACTGGCCGCCGCGCTTCCCGCGATGGCTCAATCGAATGCCGACATCCTCAAGGAGTTGCAGGCGCTCAAGGCACAGGTGGCCGACCTGGAGGCCAAGCTCAAGGCTCAGGAAGCGGCCAAACCTCAGTGGGGCATGACGCCCGACCAGGCCCGCGAGCTCAACCGCATCACCGTCAAGACCGAGGCCCTGGAGGATTCCCGCGATGCGGCCGGCCTGAAACTGTTCAAGATCAGCGGCTATGCGGACCCCACCTGGATCTACAACAAGGCGCAGAAGCGGGCCGGCTTCCAGTTCTTGAACAGCGTGTCCAGTGATGGTTACAACTACGACAACTCGTATTTTGGTGCGGTGTCGATCGATTTCCAGAAGGAGACCGATTCGGGTACGCGGTGGCGGCTGACCTTGGTGCCCAACCGTGGCACCGACTCGGTGATCGGCAACGGTGGAGTCGTGCATGAGGCCTCCGTATCCATTCCCCTGACCGACCTGCGTACCCGTTTCATCGCCGGACACATCCCCGACTGGTCGGGCTACGAGTACCTGCCGGCCACGCAGAACAAGCTGATCACCCACAACCTGTTGTTCGATTTCACCTTGCCCACCACCTACACCGGGGCGGGCCTGGAGATCACGCGGGGCAAGTGGTTGACCAAGGCCATGCTGGCCAACATGAACGCCTCTCGCAACAACGCGGGCGAGCGTTCGCCCGTGGTGGCCTATCGGGTGGACTACTCCCGCGGCGAATTCCAGGGCTTCGGCTTTGCTGGGGTGCATGGCAAAGCTGCCAACTTTGCCGACCCCGCGGGCGCGAAGTCGCGAGCGGATCTGTTCGAGTTTGACGCTTACTTCATCCGGGGTGACTGGACTGTGCAGGGGCAGTTGTCCTACGGGGCCCAAAAGGGTGCGGCCATCGTGCCCGACCCTGTCACGGGAGGCCTGCGAGACGCAAGGTGGACGGGCCTGTCGGCCCTGGCTGCCTACAAGTTCACACCACGCTTTGAGGGCATTGCCCGTTTGGACTACCTCCGCAATGCGAAGAACGGCGGCGGCCTGCTGGGCTACACGGGCTACTGGGACCCGGTCAACCTGAGCCATGGTGACAACCGCAATGGCATCGGCGTGGACCCCACGATCGACTGTGTCACCGACGCCACGATCACCGCCTGCAACACCGGCGCCAACCGCATGGCTCTCAGCCTGGGCCTGAGTTACCTGTGGGACATGAACACGACTTTCAAGGTGGAGTACCGGCTGGACCGGGCCAACCTGCCGGTCTTCGCCAACCCCGACGCCACCGCCTTCCGCAAGAGCAATTCACTGCTCGGGGCCTCGGTGGTGGTGACCTTCTGAGCGCAGAGCCTGACACCACGGGCCTGAGCACCATGCCTGATCCCGGGTCGCCTGTGGGCGACCTGCGCCACCGCCTGCAGGCCGCGGGTGTGCACACCATGCTCGTGCAGTTCACTGACGTGCACGGCTGCGCCAAGGGCAAGCTCGTGCCGCTGGCCCATCTGGGGGAGGTCCTGTCCCAGGGGGCGGGCTTTGCCGGACCGTCCATCTGGGGCACCGGCCTGCCCCGCACCGGTCCGCGTTCGGAGTACTACGCCCGCGGCGACGCCGCCACCGCGCAGCCCCTGCCCTGGATGCCGGGGGTCGCTCGCATCGTGGGCGACGGTTTTGTCAACGGCCAGCCGTTTGACGCCTGTCCGCGGCAGGTGCTCAAGCGTGCCACGGCCCGTCTGCAAGAGCGCGGCTGGGTGCTGCGTACCGGCTTGGAGCCCGAGTTCTTCCTGCTGCGTCAGCAGGGCGGCGATTGGGTGCCGGCCGATGACGCGGACCGCCTGGACAAGCCCAGCTACGACCTGAAGTCGCTGCCCCGGCAGGCTGGCTTTCTGCATGCGCTGAACCAGGCCCTGACCGCCTGCGGCCTGAACGTGTTGCAACTCGACCATGAGGACGCGCACGGTCAGTACGAAGTCAACTTTGCTCATGACGAAGCCCTGGCCAGCGCCGACCACCTCATGCTCTTCAAGCTGGCGGCGCAGGCGCTGGCCGACGCGCGGGGCATGGTGTTCTCCATGATGCCCAAGCCCTTTGCCGACCAACCGGGCAGCGGCCTGCACTTTCACGTGTCGTTGTGGCAGCAGGGCGATGCCGGCCACTGCCTGTTCGGGCCGGACGGGTCCGCAGCGCTCACCGACACCGCACGCCGTTTCATCGCCGGCGTGCTGGCCCATGCGCCGGCGATGTGCGCCATCGCCGCGCCCACTGTCAACAGCTACAAGCGCCTGACGGTGGGTGAGTCGATCTCCGGCACCACTTGGGCACCGGCCTGCATCGCTCACGGACCGAACAACCGCACCGCTCTCGTGCGAACGCTGCCCGGCCGATTCGAGTGGCGCCTGCCCGATGCCGCTGCCAACCCCTACCTCGCCACCGCAGCGCTCATCGCGGCAGGCCTGGACGGGATAGATCGGCGCTTGGACCCCGGCCCCGAGGTGACCGACGACCTGTTCGACTGCCCCCTGCCCCAACTGCGTGAACGCGGCATCGGCCTGTTGCCGCAGTCCCTGGCGCAGGCCTTGAAGGCGCTGGAGGCCGATGCAGTGATCCGTGGCGCCCTGGGCGAGACGCTGACGCAGGAGTTCCTGCGGCTCAAACACGAGGAATGGACGCAGTGGTCCCGCCACGTCACGCCATGGGAGCGTGACCGCTACGCGGCCGCGTTCTGAACCCGCCGTGAAACCCGTACCTTGGGCGGCCTTCGCCTGCCTGGCCGCAAGCATGGCGCTGGTGGGCTTCTACGTGGGCCTGTCGCGTCTGTTGGTGGCGGCTCTGCCCGTCTTTCTGCTGGCTTGGCTGCGGTTTGCCATCGCCGCGCTGGCCATGATCCCGTGGACGCGGCGTCAGCCTGACGAGGCCGTCTTGAGCCCGCGCGACCGCCGCCTGCTCTTCTGGGAAAGTTTCTTGGGCAACTTCGGCTTCTCGATCTGCATGCTCTTTGGCGTGGCCGCCACTTCGGCTGTGGCAGCTGGCGTCGTGATGGCGGCCATCCCCGCCACGGTGGCCCTGATGTCGCGCATCTTCCTGGGCGAGCGGCTCACCGCCCGGGTGATGGGCGCCATCGCGCTCGCGGCAGCAGGCATCGCGGTGCTGGCCTTGTCCAGAACCCCAGTTGACGCGACGAATTCAGGGGCGGTGACGTCAGCTTCGCACGCCCCCTGGTGGGGCTACGCCCTGCTCTTTGGCGCGGTGGTGTGCGAGTCGTCGTACGTGGTCATCGGCAAGCGGCTGACGGCGACGGTCTCGCCGCGGCGCATCAGCGCCCTGATCAATCTTTGGGGCCTGGCCTTGATCACGCCTTTCGGGCTGTGGCAAGCCTCAAGTTTCGATTTCAGCGCGGTCACGGCGCCCACGTGGGGCCTGCTGGTGTTCTACGCCCTGGCCGCGAGTGTGGCCACGGTGTGGCTGTGGATGCGCGGGCTACAGCACGTGCCCGCGTCACGGGCCGGCATCTTCACGGTGTGCCTGCCCGTCAGCGCGGCGGCCGTGGGTGTGGTCTGGCTGGGAGAGCCGTTCGGCGCCGGGCACGCCGCGGCCTTTGCGATGGCATTGGCTGGGCTCATGCTGGCCACCTGGCCTGATCAGGCCGCTGCAGAAGCGCAGGCTGCGCGGTAAAGGGCCTCGTACTGCCGGGCCGCATGGGCCCAGGAGAAGTCCTGGGCCATCCCCCGCTGCTGAAGGGCATGGCGCAGCTGCGGGTTGCGCCAGGCGGTGAGGGCCTTGACAAGGCCCTGCGTGAGGGCGGCTTCCGACGCCGGGCCGAAGGAGAAACCGTTGGCGGGCGTCGATGCCGCCCCCAGGTCGCTGTGGGCCACCACGGAATCCGCAAGGCCGCCCGTGGCGCGCACCAGCGGAAGCGTTCCGTACCGCAGCCCGTACATCTGGGTCAGACCGCAGGGCTCAAAGCGGGACGGCACCACGATGAGGTCCGCGCCCGCCATGAGGCGGTGCGCCCGCTGCTCGTCGTAGCCGATGAAGGCAGCCACCTGCCCAGGGTGCAAACGGGCCGCCTGTAGAAATGCCGCCTCCAGCGCGGCGTCGCCTGTGCCTTGGACCACCAGCTGACCACCCTGCTCCAGCAGCGCAGGCAATGCACCCAGGAGCAGGTCCAGGCCCTTCTGGGGGGTCAGGCGGCTCAGGGCCAGCACCAGGGGGCTCGCAGGGTCGAGACGGAGACCCGCTTCGGCCTGCAGCGCGGCCTTGCACACCGCCTTGCCGCCCAGATTCCCCGGGCCGAAGGTATGGGCCAAGGCAGGGTCAGAAGCCGGGTTCCACACCTGCTGATCGATGCCGTTGAGGATGCCCTGGAGGGCTGAGGCGCGGCTGCGCAGCACGCCGTCCAGCCCGCAGCCGAACTCCGGTGTGGTGATCTCCCGCGCATAGGTGGGGCTGACCGTGGTCAGACGATCAGCGAACTTCAGGCCGGCCTTCATGAAGGACAACTGGCCGTGGTACTCCAGGCCGGCCGAACTCATGAACCGGGATGACAGCCCGAGCAAGGCGCTGTCCTGATGCGGAAACAGCCCCTGGTAGGCCAGGTTGTGCACCGTGAACACCGAAGGCGTGGGGGCGGAGTGCGCCTTCAGGTAGGCACAGGCCATGCCGGCATGCCAGTCGTGCGCATGCACGAGTTCGGGCTGCCAGTTCACGTCCAGCGCGCCCGCGGCCAGTTGGGCCGCGGCCCACCCGAGCAGGCCGAAGCGCTGGAGGTTGTCCGGCCACTCGTGCCCCGCGTCGTCGTGATACGGGTTGCCGGCTCTTCCATAGAGCAAGGGGGCGTCCAGCACGTAGAGGGTCAAGCCCGTGCCGGGTGCGATTGCCTGATGCAGCGCCACCCGAGCGGCGCCGAAGCACGGGCCGATCTCGACCAGGGTCTGCAGGTTGCTGACCCCTTGCAGGACACCGGGCCATCCCGGCAGTAGGAGCCGGGCCTCCACACTCCCCAGAGTCTGTAAGGCGTGCGGCAAGGCCCCCACGACGTCTGCCAGGCCGCCCGTCTTGATCAGCGGATGCGCCTCGGCAGCGACATGGAGCACCCTCATGCGCCAGAGACCCCGTCAAAGCCCCCTGTCACCGCCTGAAGCATCTCCCGGGTGACCAGCGTGATGCCGCTTTCGGTGCGCAGGAAGCGGCGCGCGTCCTCCGGCGGATCCTCACCGATGACCATGCCGTCGGGAATGGAGCAGCCGCGGTCGACCACCACGCGGTTCAGCCGTGCGCCCCGCCCGACCGTCACGCCCGGCAGCAACACGCTCCAGTGCACGCTGGAGAAGGAGTGGACCCGCACCTGAGAGAACAGCACGGTGCGGAAGATGGAGCCCGACACGATGCAGCCACCCGACACCAGGGACTCGATGGCCATGCCGCGGCGGTCGTCCGTGTTGTGCACGAACTTGGCTGGCGGCAGTTGCGGTTGGTAGGTCCAGATCGGCCAGCGGGTGTCGTACAGGTTCAGCAGCGGGTCGGTGGCGGTCAGATCAATGTTGGCATCCCAATAGGCATCGATCGTGCCGACATCCCGCCAGTAGGGCTCGGTGCCGAGCTTGCGCCCCACGCAGCTGAGTTCAAAGGGGTGGGCTGCGGCCTTGCCGGCCTTCACCGCCTTGGGGATGATGTCTTTGCCGAAGTCGTGGCTGGAGTTCGGGTCGGCAATGTCGCGCTCGAGTTCGCGGTACAGGTAGCGCGCATTGAAGATGTAGATGCCCATGCTGGCCAAGGCACGATCGGGCTTGCCAGGCATGGCGGGCGGGTCGGCCGGCTTTTCTACGAAGGCGGTGATGTTG
>CAYSOD010000090.1:0-10582 GCA_964432385.1 uncultured Rubrivivax sp. | reverse complement strand
CGACCGCAGCAAGGACGTCATCAAGTCCGGCGGTGAGTGGATCAGCTCTATCGACGTGGAGAACATCGCTGTGGCCCACCCCGCGGTGGCCATGGCGGCCTGCATTGGGGTGTGTCACCCCAAGTGGGACGAGCGCCCGCTGCTGGTGGTGGTCAAGAAGCCGGGCGCCGAGCTCACGCGTGAGGAGCTGCTCGCCTTCTACGAGGGCAAGGTGGCGAAATGGCAGGTGCCCGACGACGTGGCCTTCGTGGACACGATCCCGCTGGGGGCCACCGGCAAGATGCAGAAGATGAAGCTGCGTGAGCAGTTCAAGGACCATCGGCTGCCCACGGCCTGATCATCCCACGGGTAATGGAAGTCCCTCATCAGACGCACGTGCCGCCTGCATTACCCTGCCGCCTGGTTTTGAGTTTGAAAACCCTCCCCACCAACCCCTCCCAGATCGGAGTTGCCCGATGAGCCGTGTTGCCGCCCTGTTTTCGCGCCGTTCCTTCAGTCTTCTGTCCGCTGCGCTGGTCTCGGCCGTCGCAGGGGGCGCTTTCGCCCAGGGCACCCCGGCCGCCAAGGCTGCTGCGGCGCCGGCCAAATCGGCCGAGGCCAAGCCCCTGGCGGGCCAGGTGGTGAGGATGGTGCGCATCGACCCGCTGTCCGGGCTGCTCGGCCCCGTGGGTATCAACCAGAGCAAGAGCTACCAGTTCTTCGCCGAGAAGTACAGCGCCATCAACCCGGCGGGCGTGAAGTTCGAGGTCAGCTTCATCGACAACAAGTTGAGCCCGACCGAGAGCCTGAACGCCTTGAAGTCGGCGCTGGACCAGGGCATCCGCTACATCGTCCAAGGCAACGGCTCCTCCGTCGCGCTGGCGCTCATCGACGCCATCAACAAGCACAACGAGCGCAACCCCGGCAAGGAGGTGATCTACCTCAATGATTCCGCGGTGGATCCGGACCTGACCAACAGCAAGTGCAGCTACTGGCACTTCCGCTTCGATGCCGACACCTCGATGAAGATCGAGGCCATGACCACCTTCATGAAGGACCAGAAGGACATCCAGAAGGTCTACCTGCTCAACCAGAACTACTCTCACGGAGCGCAGGTCGCCAAGTACGCCAAGGAGAACCTGGCCCGCAAGCGGCCGGATGTTCAGATCGTGGGCGAAGACCTCCACCCGCTGGGCCAAGTGCGCGACTTTGCGCCCTACATCGCCAAGATCAAGGCATCGGGCGCCGACACGGTGATCACCGGCAACTGGGGATCGGACCTTTCCTTGCTGGTCAAGGCGGCCAACGAGGGCGGGTACAACGGCAAGTTCTACACCTACTACACCGGCGTCACCGGAACGCCCACGGCCCTGGGCACCAACGGAGCGGGCCGGGTGTTCCAGATCGCCTACAGCCACTACAACATGGGTGGGCAGATGGCGGCCTGGACCAAGGAGTTCAACGAGAAGTACAACGACGACCATTACACGCACTCGGTCAACCGCATCTTCGAGGCGCTGGGCGCGGCCATGGCAAAGGCCAAGTCGACCGATCCGGTGAAGGTGGCCGCAGCGCTCGAGGGCCTGCAGTTCAAGACCTTCAATGGCGAAGTGGAAATGCGCAAGGTGGATCACCAGTTGCAGCAGCCCCTGTACATGACGGTGTGGCAAAAGGCGGACGCCAAGTTCCCCTACAGCCCGGAGAAGACCGGGATGACGCTGGTGCCGGTGCGGGAGTTCCCGAACTACGTGTCCAGCACGCCCACCAGCTGCCAGATGAAGCGCCCCTGAGCACCACCGTCACGGCCCTTTGAGGGAACCTGGCCCGCCGCACCGCGGCGGGCCGCTATGGATCCTGCGCGATGGAGTTCTTCACTGTCTCTCTGCTGAACGGCCTGAGCTACGGCCTGCTGCTGTTCATGCTCAGTTCCGGACTGACGCTCATCTTCAGCATGATGGGCGTGCTGAACTTCGCCCATGCCAGCTTCTACATGGTGGGGGCCTACGTGGCCAGCAGCCTGACCAAGGTGGTGGGCTTCTGGCCAGCGCTGGTGATCGCGCCCATCGTGGTGGGCCTGCTCGGGGCCTTGTTCGAGCGGCATGCCTTGCGCAAGGTGCACAAGTTCGGACATGTGCCGGAGCTGCTCATCACCTTCGGGCTGTCCTACGTGATCCTGGAAATCGTGCAGCTGGTCTGGGGGCGCACCTCGGTGGAGTTTCTGCCGCCCGAGGTGCTCCGCGGCCCGGTCTTCACGCTCGTGCACTCCTCGGTCGACGGCCTGGGCATCGTGGCCGGTGCGGCACCCGCGGCGCTGTGCCAGGCGGCTGATGCCGCCGTGCGGGTGGCCTGCTCGCCGTTCCCGGCCACGCGAGGCTTCATGATGGTGGTGGCCCTGGCCATGCTGCTGGCGCTGTGGCTGTTGCTCACGCGCACCCGTATCGGACTGGTGATCCAGAGCGCGCTCACCCACCCCGAGATGGTGGAGGCGCTGGGCCACAACGTGCCACGCGTGTTCATGCTGGTCTTTGGCGCTGGTGCGGCGCTGGCCGGCCTGGCCGGGGTGATCGGCGGCAGCACCTTCGTTACCGAGCCCGCGATGGCGGCCACCGTGGGCAGCGTTATCTTCGTGGTGGTGGTCGTGGGGGGCATGGGCTCGCTGGCTGGCGCCTTCGTGGCCTCCCTGCTCATTGGCGTGATCCAGACCTTCGCCGTGGCGCTGGACCACTCCCTGGTCTCCACGCTGTCAGCGCTGGGAGTGCAGCTGAGCCCGGCCCTGGCCGGCAACACCGTGATGAAGCTCACGCTGTCGCAGGTGGCGCCCATCCTGCCGTACCTGTTCCTGGTGCTGATCCTGATCTTCAGGCCCAAGGGGCTGCTGGGCACGCGGGAGGGATGAGCATGGCCACCTCCGCGAACCCCAAGGCCGTCTTGCGCGGCCGCCTCGTCATCTGGGGCGGCTTTGCGCTGGTGCTGCTGCTGGCGCCCTTGGCCGTGTCGGGCGGGCTGGCTCTGAGCATCCTGTCTCAGATCGGCATCGCCATCGTGGCCTGCCTGTCCTACAACATGCTCCTGGGTCAAGGCGGCATGCTGAGCTTTGGCCACGCGGTCTATACCGGGCTGGCTTCCTTCGTGGCCATCCACGCACTCAACCAGGTGGGGCAGGGCGGGCTGCCGGTGCCGGTGAGCCTGATCCCTTTGGTGGGCGGCTTGGCTGGGGCGGGTTTTGCCATCGTGCTGGGCTTCGTGACCACCCGCAAGGCGGGTACTCCGTTTGCCATGATCACCCTGGGCATTGCCGAACTGGTGTTCGCCATGGCCTTGATGGTGCCGGAGTTCTTCGGTGGCGAGGGCGGCGTGTCGGGCAACCGCACGGCGGGCAAGCCCTTCCTGGGCATCACCTTCGGCCCGCCTGTCCAGGTGTACTACCTGCTGGCCGTCTACACCTTCGTGTGCACGGCCGCCATGTTTGCCTTCACCCGCACGCCGCTCGGTCGCATGCTCAATGCGGTGCGTGACAACCCCGAGCGGGTGGAGTTCGTCGGCTACAGCACCCAGCGCGTGCGCTACCTGGCCTTCATCATGGCCGGCTTCTTTGCTGGGGTGTCCGGCGGCATGTACGCGCTGCAGTTCGAGATTGCCACGGCCGAGGTGGTGGGCGCGGCGCGCTCAGGTGCCTATCTCCTGTTCACCTTCCTGGGCGGGGCCACCTTCTTCTTCGGGCCCATCATCGGTGCGGTGTTGATGGTGCTGGCGGGTGTGCTGTTGTCGGAGATCACCAAGGCCTGGTTGCTTTACCTGGGCCTGATCTTCCTGCTCATGGTGATGTACGCCCCCGGTGGCGTGGCCAGCCTGATCATGATGAACCTGCGGGTGGCCGCCTTCGGCCGTCTGCGCGAACTGCTGCCCACCTACGCCGGCCTGGGTGCGGCGCTGCTGGTGGTGTTGCTGGGCGCGGGTGCCGTGGTGGAAATGGTCTACCACCTGCAGCTCAATGACACGGCCGGCCCCGACCTGAGCTATCTGGGCCTGCAGCTGAGCGTGCGCAGCGTGCTGCATTGGGCGGCGGCCTGGGCAGTGCTGGCCGCTGGCGTGGCCTTGCTGGAGTGGGTGCGGCGTCCCTTCGCGCGCCGATGGGCCGCCATCCAGCAGGACATCGAGGCGGCCCAGCGGCGCAAGGAGGGCGCATGACCGCGGCGGTGGAACTGCGCCATGTCCACAAGCGCTTTGGCAAGACGGAAATCATCCGGGGGGCCAGCCTGTCGGTGGCGCCGGGGGAGCGCGTGGCCATCATCGGTCCCAACGGCGCGGGCAAGAGCACCCTGTTCAACCTGATCAGCGGGCGTTTCGGCGCCTCGTCAGGAGACATCCTGCTCAATGGCCGAAAGATCGACGGCCTCAAGCCTTACGAGATCAACCGTCTGGGCTTGGCGCGCAGTTTTCAGGTCAGCAACCTGTTCAACAACCTGTCGGTCTTCGAGAACGTGCGCTGCGCGGTGCTGTGGGGCCTGGGCTACCGCTACGCGTTCTGGAAGTTCCTCAGCAACCTGCGCGACGCCAACGAGCGCGCCGAACAGGTGCTGGCGATGATTCGCCTGGACCGCCGGCGCGACGTGCTGGCCGTGAACCTCACCTACGCTGAGCAGCGCGCCCTGGAGATCGGCATCACCATTGCGGGCGGCGCGCAAGTGATCCTGCTCGACGAGCCCACCGCCGGCATGAGCCGGGCGGAGACGACTCGCTTCGTCGAGCTGATCCGCGAGGTGACGGTGGGCCGCACCCTGCTGACGGTGGAGCACGACATGGGCGTGGTCTTCGGCCTGGCCGACCGCATCGCCGTGCTGGTGTATGGCGAGGTGATCGCCTTTGATACGCCCGACAGGGTGCGCGCCGACCCCCGCGTGCAAGAGGCTTATCTGGGGTCGGTGCTGGCAGCCCATCAGGCCGATGGTGCTGAACAGACGGCGCCGACGGCCGGAGAGCACTGACCATCATGCTGGCGCTTCGTGACGTCCATGCCTACTACGGCAAGAGCCATGTCCTGCATGGGGTGAACTTCAGCGTCGGCGAGGGCGAGATCGTCGCGCTGCTGGGGCGCAATGGTTCGGGCCGCTCCACCACCGTCAAGGCCATCATGGGCCTGGTGCACACCGAAGGGTCGGTGGATTGGCGGGGTCAGCAGCTGGTGGGCCGCAAGGCCTTCGAGATAGCGCATGCCGGCATCGGCTATGTGCCCGAGAACCGCGACATCTTCCCCACCCTGACGGTGCACCAGAACCTGATGCTGGGTCAGAAGCGCGGAGCTCAGGCGCCGCGCTGGAGCTTCGACGACATGTATGCCCTGTTCCCGCGCCTGAAGGAACGCCAGCACACTGAAGCCGGCGTGCTGTCTGGCGGCGAGCAGCAGATGCTCACCCTGTGCCGCACCCTCATGGGCGACCCGGACCTGATCATGATCGATGAGCCCACCGAGGGCCTGGCGCCCAAGATCATCGAGCAGGTGGCGCAGTACCTGCAGGCGCTGAAGGCGCGCGGCATCGGCGTGCTGCTGGTGGAGCAGAAGCTGACCATCGCGCTGGAGGTGGCCGACCGTTGCCTGGTGATGGGCCACGGGCAGATCGTGTTCGAGGGTACTCCCGACGATCTGCGCCGCGACGCGGCCGTGCGCAAGGAATGGCTGGAAGTCTGACGGGCAGGCCGCGCCCAGGACACCCTGTGTCTTGTCCCCCCGGTGACAGGGTTGCACGGGGGTGACGCCCTTAGAATCGAACGATCGTTCTATTTTGTGTTCCACAGTCCTTCAGGACGCCTCTTTCTGACCTCCAGGAGAAGTCGCCATGGGTGCGAGATATGAAGTGCGCGGCGATGTGGCCGTCGTCACGCTGGACAACCCCCCCGTCAACGGTCTGGGCCTGGAGACGCGCCAAGGTGTGGCGGCCGGCGTGGAGCGCGCGTGGGCCGATGCCGCCGTCAAGGCCATCGTCATCACCGGGGCGGGCAAGGCCTTCTCGGGCGGCGCCGACATCCGCGAGTTCGGCTCGCCCAAGGCCTTGGCTGAACCCAACCTGCTGTCGCTGATCAAGCTGCTGGAGTCTTCGCCCAAGCCGGTGGTGGCGGCGTTGCACACCGTGTGCATGGGCGGCGGGCTGGAACTGGCACTCGGCTGCCACTATCGCGTGGCCGCGCCCGGCACCAACACCGCTTTGCCCGAGGTGAAGATTGGCCTCGTTCCTGGCGCCGGCGGCACGCAGCGCCTGCCGCGCGTGCTGGGCGTGGAGACCGCGCTGAACATGATCGTGGGCGGTGATCCGGTCAAGAGTGAAGTCCTGGCGGGCCTGCCCGGTCAGTTGCTGATCGACCGCATGATCGACGGTGACCTGCTGGACGGCGCCTGCGCCTTCGCACGTGAAGTGGCCGATGTGCGGCCGCTCAAGCGCGTGCGGGACCTGCCTTGCCAGCACCCCAACGCGGATGCCTACTTCCAGTTCGCGCGCAACACCGCCAAGGCGGTGGCCAAGAACTTCCCCGCGCCTGTGAAGTGCGTCGATGCCGTGGAGGCTGCCGTCAAGCGCAAGTTCGACGACGGCATGGTCTACGAGCGCGAGATCTTCCTGGCGTTGATGCTCACGCCCGAGTGCAAGGCGCTGCGCCACGCTTTCTTTGGCGAACGTGCCGCCAGCAAGATCCCGGATGTGCCGGAGGACACGCCCGTGCGCCCCATCACCAAGGTGGCGGTGATCGGTGCCGGCACCATGGGCGGCGGCATCAGCATGAACTTCCTCAACGCCGGCTTGCCGGTGACCATTCTGGAAACCAAGCAGGAAGCGCTGGACCGGGGCCTGGCCACCATCCGCAAGAACTACGAGGCCCAAGTCAAGAAGGGCAAGCTGAAAGCGGACAAGTACGAGCAGCGCATGGCCCTGCTGTGCACCACGCTGAACTACGCCGACATCGCCCAGGCCGACCTGGTCATCGAGGCGGTGTTCGAGGAAATCGGCGTCAAGGAGGCGGTGTTCAAGCAACTCGACGCCGTGATGAAGCCCGGCGCCATCCTGGCCTCCAACACCTCCACCCTGGACGTCAACCGCATCGCCTCCTTCACCCAGCGCCCGCAGGACGTGGTGGGCATGCACTTCTTCAGCCCGGCCAACGTGATGAAGCTGTTGGAGGTGGTGCGCGGCGAGAAGACCGCCAAGGATGTGCTGGCCACCGTGATGGGTGTCGCCAAGAAGATCCGCAAGACTGCGGTGGTCTCGGGCGTGTGCGACGGCTTCATCGGCAACCGCATGATCGAGCAGTACAGCCGCCAGGCGGGCTTCCTGCTGGAGGAGGGCTGCACCCCCGCGCAGGTGGACCGCGCCATCGAGAAGTTCGGCTTTGCCATGGGGCCATTCCGCATGGGCGACCTGGCGGGCAACGACATCGGCTGGGCCATCCGCAAGCGCCGCTACGTGGAAAAGCCCGACCTGCGCTACAGCAAGACCGCCGACCTGCTGTGCGAGATGGGCCGCTACGGCCAGAAGACCGGCGCCGGCTGGTACGACTACGCCCCTGGCAGGCGCGACGCCATCCCGTCGGACGTGGTGGTGAAGATGGTGGAGGAACACCGCAAGGCGCTGGGCATCACGCCGCGCAAGATCTCGGATGAGGAGATCGTGCAGCGCCTGGTGTACTCCCTGGTGAACGAGGCGGCCAAGATCCTGGAAGAAGGCATTGCCAGCAAGGCCAGCGACATCGACATGGTCTACCTCACCGGCTACGGCTTCCCGCTGTGGCGTGGTGGCCCGATGTGCTACGCCGACCAGCAAGGCCTGTTCAACGTGGCCCAGGCCATGAAGCGCTTTGCCCAGAACCCCCACGACGACGCCAACTTCTGGCAGCCCGCGCCTTTGCTGGCCCGCCTGGTGGCTGAAGGCAAGACCTTCACCTGAAGCCGCTGGCCTGAGCTCTCCGCCCGCGTCCGTCACACCCGCAGACTTCGAAAGACCTTGCCATGACCAGAGCCGTCATCGTCTCCACCGCCCGCACACCCCTGGCCAAGAGCTGGAAGGGCGCTTTCAACATGACCCACGGCGCCACCCTGGGCGGGTTGGCTATCCAGGCCGCCGTCGAGCGAGCCGGGGTGGACCCGGGCGCCATCGACGACGTGCTGATGGGCTGCGCCAACCCCGAGGGCGCGAACGGCTGGAACATCGCGCGCCAGGCGGCGCTGCGCGCCGGCCTGCCCATCACGGTCAGCGGTGCCACGGTCAACCGTTTCTGTTCCAGCGGCCTGCAGACCATCGCCATGGCCGCGCAGCGCGTGATGGCGGGCGAGGGCGACCTCTACGTGGCGGGGGGTGTGGAAAGCATTTCCTGCGTGCAGCAGGAGATGAACATGCACATGTTCAAGGACCCCTGGCTGGAGCAGCACAAGCCCGAGATCTACTGGCCCATGCTGCAGACGGCCGAGATGGTGGCCAAGCGCTACGGCATCTCCAAGGAGCGGCAAGACCGCTACGGTGCCGAGAGCCAGCAAAAGGCCTGCGCCGCGGCCGAGCAGGGCCTGACGCGCGACGAGATCGTGGCCTGCACCGTCACCGCCGGCGTGGCCGACCCCGTGATGGGCATGCGCAGCAAGCAGGTGACCATCAGCGCCGACGAGGGCCTGCGCCCGGGCACCACCTACGAGAACATCCAGGGCATCCGCACCGCGGTGCCGGGCGGCGTGGTGACCGCCGGCAATGCCAGCCAGTTCAGCGACGGCGCCGGTGCCTGCGTGGTGGTAAGCGAGACCTATGCCGAGCAGAAGGGCCTGAAGCCCCTGGGCCGCTTCCTCGGCTTTGCTGTGGCCGGCTGCGAGCCCGACGAGATGGGCATCGGCCCGGTGTTCGCCGTGCCCAAGGTGCTGGCCCGCCTGGGCCTCAAGGTCGAGGACATCGATCTGTGGGAGCTGAACGAGGCTTTCGCGGTGCAGGTGTTGTACTGCGCCGACCGCTTGGGCATTCCGATGGACCGTCTGAACGTCAACGGCGGCGCCATTGCCGTGGGCCACCCTTACGGCATGAGCGGCCAGCGCCTGACGGGCCATGCCCTGATCGAAGGCCGGCGCCGGGGCGCCAAGCGCGTGTGCGTCACCATGTGCGTGGGCGGCGGTATGGGCGCGGCTGGCGTGTTCGAGGTGCTCTGACCCGTCCAGGCGTTCTTGCAAGCGCTGAGGCTGCCATGCGATCCACCGTCGACTTCCTTTTGCACGACTGGCTGGGCGTGCAGTCGCTGTTCCAGCGCGAGCGCTTCGCCGACCACTCGCGTGAGACGGTGGACGCCGTGCTCGACACCTGCGAGCGCATCGCACGGGAGAAGTACGCGCCGTTCAACCGTCTGGTGGACACCGAAGAGCCGCGCTTTGACGGCGAGAAGGTGATCCTGCCGCAGGCGACCCAGGACGCCTGGAACGCCTACGCCACCAGCGGCATGCTGTCGGCGGCTCAGGACGCCGAGATCGGCGGCATGCAGCTGCCGTACACGGTGGAATCTGCGGCCAATGCCTTCTTCGCCAAGGCCTCGGTCAGCATTGGCGCAGGCATGCTGACCACGGGCAATGCCAACCTGCTGATGGCCCACGGCACGGCCCTGCAGAAGCAGGTGTTTGCGCTGAACGAGTTTTCCGGCCGCTGGTCGGGCACCATGTGCCTGAGCGAGCCGCAGGCGGGCTCCAGCCTGTCAGACGTGGTCACGCGCGCCGTGCCTGACGAGGGTGGCGAGGGTGACACTACAGCGCCCTGGCAAGACGACCCGCTGGGCCCGCGCTATCGCCTGCGCGGCAACAAGATGTGGATCTCCGCCGGCGAGCACGAGCTCACCGAGAACATCATCCACCTGGTGCTGGCCAAGATCCCGGGCCCGGACGGCCAGCTGGTGCCGGGCACGCGGGGGATCTCGCTCTTCATCGTGCCCAAGAAGATGGTGGACGCGCAAGGGCGTCTCACGGGCGAGCGCAACGACGTGGCGCTGGCCGGCCTGAACCACAAGTGCGGCTGGCGCGGCACCACCAACACGCTGCTGAACTTTGGCGAAGGTCGCTTTCGCACGCGTCTGGGGTCTGGCAAGGGGCTGGACGGAGAAGGCGCCGGCGCGGTGGGCTATCTGGTGGGGCGCCCCGGCGAAGGCCTGCGCTGCATGTTCCACATGATGAACGAGGCCCGCATCGGCGTGGGCATGGCCGCGGCGATGCTGGGCATGGCGGGCTACGAGGCCTCGCTGGCCTATGCGCGGCAGCGTCCGCAGGGGCGGCCCGTGGCAGGGGCGGCAGCCTCTGCCCAGTCCACGTCCGCGAGTGCAGCAGCCCCTGCCGCAGTCGCCGCCGCCAAGGTGGTGAAAGACGCCACCCAACCCCAGGTGCCCATCATCGAGCACGCTGATGTGAAGCGCATGCTGCTGGCCCAGAAGGCGTACTGCGAAGGCGCGCTGGCCCTGGAGCTGTACTGCGCGCGCTTGGTGGACGAGCAGCACACGGGGGATGAGCAGGCCTCGCGGGAGGCCGCGCTGCTGTTGGAGGTGCTGACCCCAATTGCCAAGAGCTGGCCCAGCGAGTGGTGCCTGGAGGCCAACTCGCTGGCCATCCAGG
>CAYSOD010000089.1:0-10616 GCA_964432385.1 uncultured Rubrivivax sp. | reverse complement strand
TCAACAAGACCGACCTGGCACCGCACGTGGGTGCGGACTTGGCCGTGATGGAGGCCGACACCCGCCGCATGCGCCCGGACTACGCGGGTCGGCGCCCCTACGTCATGACCAACCTCAAGACCCGCGAGGGCCTGGCCGAGGTGGTGCGCTTCATCGAGACCCGGGGGCTGCTGACCGCCTGATCCCCGCTGCTCAGGTGTAGGTGACCCAGGCCTGGCGCTCGGGGGCGTCCAGATGCGGCAGGGTGTTGTAAGTCACCAGCATGTGGCGCTTGGGCGTGAAGGCGAACTCGGTGAGGGCGCTGTTGCGGATGCGCAGGTTGAGTTCGATGGCGGTGGTCGGCGGCGCTTCCAGCACATGCGCCACCGCGGTGGCGATGGGCCCGCCGCTGGACACCAACAGCACGTCACCTTCATGGCGCGTACGCACGTGGTCGAGGGCACTGGTCACCCCTTGCAGAAAACCCTGCCAGCTGGGCATGCCCTGAGGCTGCACCTCGCCAGCCATCCACCGCGCCAGGCCTTCTCGCAGCAGCCTGAAGTGCTGCCGGTAGGCCTCGGGCGTGTCCGGCCGGGGCAGCTCGCCCGCGTGCACGCTGCGCACCACCGCTTCGCTGTCGTACTCGTTCAGGCCCGGCCACTCCACGGCGTCCGGCAGGCCCGGCAGCGCGGTGGCCAGGGCCGCGAGCGACTCCCGGTGGCGGCGCAGGCTGCCGCGCAGCACGCCCTGGAAGCGCAGTCCCTTGGCCTGCATCCAGGCACCGAGTTGCGCGCATTGGCGGTGCCCGAGGTCGCTCAGGCGGTCGTAGTCTTCGGCGCCAAAGGAGGCCTGGCCGTGGCGCACGAGGTAAAGCGTTCCCATGGCGGCATTGTGCGGCGCCGGGCCGACGCCACAATCCAGCGCAGATGAGCAAGCTGTACTTCCGCTACGCCGCCATGAACGCGGGCAAATCCACCGCGCTGCTGCAGGCCGCCCACAACTACGAGGAGCGGGGCATGCGCGTGGCGCTGTTCACAGCCGGCCATGATGACCGCGCCGGCAGCGGCATCATCGGCTCGCGCCTGGGCCTGCACCGCAGCGCCGCCACTTTCGGGCCCGACACCGTCTTCGAGCGCACCGCGCTGGGCCCCGAGGTGGCCTGCGTGCTCATCGACGAGGCCCAGTTCCTCAGCCCGCAGCAGGTGCAACAACTCCACCGCATGGCACACCGTGACCGCGTGCCCGTCATCTGCTTCGGCCTGCGCAGCGACTTCCGGGGCGACGGATTCCCCGGCGCCATCGCCCTGCTGACCCTGGCCGACGACCTGGAAGAGATGAAGACCATCTGTGCCTGCGGCCGCAAGGCCTCCATGAACATGCGGCTGGACAGTCAAGGCCGCCGGGTGCGCGAGGGCGAGCAGGTGGTGATCGGCGGCAACGAGCGCTACCGTGCCGTCTGCCCTTCCTGCTTCTACGCCAGCGACGACGACAGCCCCCAGCAGGCGCCCGGCTTGTTCGGCTGAGCGCCCAGGGCCCCCGCCGCCCACCCAGGAGCGGTCACTGGCGACGCACAAGATCCGCACTCGCTGACGGGTGGAATGTCTTGGACACAAACGTCAGGCCTATCTCGAAATGGCTATCATGTCCAAAACAAGACAATCCCTTCAAAAACCGAAATGAAATGTCCAGGACGGACGTGGAACTTGACCAGTCCACATTGGGGTTGACTGCAAGCTCACACGGAGGCCCGGGCGGCGCGGCCAACCCACGGCGCTGAACCTCAGCCCGTACGGGTTCTCATCACGCCCACGGCAAAGGCCAGCCAAGCCAGGATGAAGGCGCTGCCCCCAATCGGCACCAGAGAACGCGCTGCATCCCAGCCCCACAGCAGGCGGGCGTCGATGTTCAGGCAGAACAGCAACAGCCCGGCCAGCATCAGCCCACCAGAGGCGACCAACCAGGCGCTGGCGGATCGGGCCAAGGTCAGTCCCACGACGATGAGACCCAGAGCGTGGAACTCGTGCTGTGCCAACGAGGCCGCGAACGATGCGCCACCATTTCGCAGCGCCGGCACGTGCGCGCCAGCCGCTGACAAGGCCACCGCCAACGCCGCCAACACGGCCCCAAGAAACAGGAAGACTTTGGACATGACAGGCATCTGCATCCTCGACAAGTGCCCGGGCTGGACACCCGATGAATTGTCGAGGCGGCCTGACAGCACAGCCTTGCGGAAGTCGCCGCACAATCGAATCAAAACTTTGCAACTGGAGAGCAGTCATGCACATTCCCTCGGTCAAGGAGGTGGTCAGTGCCGAAGAGTGGGCACTTCGCGTCGACCTTGCAGCGGCCTACCGTCTGGTGGCCCTGTACGGCATGAGCGACCTGATCTTCACCCACATCAGCGCGCGAATCCCCGGGCCTGAGCATCATTTCCTGATCAATCCGTACGGCCTGTTGTTTGACGAGATCACCGCCAGCAGCCTGATCCGGGTGGACCAGACCTGCCACAAGCTCAGCGAATCGCCGTTTCCCGTCAACCCTGCCGGCTTCACCATCCACAGCGCGATCCATGAGGCGCGCGAGGATGCAGGGTGCGTACTGCACACCCACAGCAGGGCTGGCGTGGGCGTGAGTGCTCAACGCCAGGGTGTGTTGCCTATCAGCCAGCAGTCCACCTTCGTCCTGGCGTCGCTGGCGTACCACGACTATGAAGGTGTGGCGCTGCGCGAAGACGAGAAGATTCGCCTGCAGGCCGATCTGGGTGACAAGCGCTTCCTGATGCTTCGCAACCATGGGTTGCTGACACTGGGCCGCACGGTGCCCGATGCCTTCCTGTCCATGTACTTGTTCGAGAACACTTGCCGCATCCAGATCGATGCACTGGCCGGCGGCCAGCCGCTCATTCCCATCGACGCGCAGATCATCGCCGGCGCCACCGCGGCGGCCCAGGCCGTGACGCTGGGCGCAGGCGCCAACCTGGCCTGGCCCGCCCTGCTGCGCCGGCTCGACCGCCTGGACCCCAGTTACAAGACTTGAGCATCGGACGACCATGACCCCTGCCACCCCAGGCGCAGCAAAACCCACCCGCGAAGGCTGCACCACAGCAGCCGCGCAGGGTGCCTGTCCCCCGGGGCTCACCGTGCTGTACGACGGCAGCTGCCCGCTGTGCCGCCGCGAGATCGGGGTCTACCAAGGCATGAAAGCGGCCCAGGCTCTGAGCTTCCAGGACGTTTCCGATCCTGCCCTGGCGCTGCCAGCCGGCACCCAGGCGACGACCCTCATGGCCAGGTTTCATGTGCAGCACGTAGACGGGCGGCTCGAAAGCGGCGCCCGCGCCTTCGTGTCGCTGTGGGCGCTGCTGCCGGGGTGGCGGTGGCTGGCACGCCTGGGCCGCTTGCCCGGCATGCTGAACTTGATGGAGTGGGCCTACGTGGCATTCCTGCGGATACGTCCCGCCATGCAGGCACTCGCCAGGCGTTGGGACCGGCCAGCCACGCAAGCTTCGCGGCCCGCGTTGCCGCGCGAACTGCTGCGGGAGCTGAGGACGGACCACGCCGGCGAGACCGGAGCCGTGATGATTTACCGCAGCGTGCTGGCCGTGGCCAGAGACCCTGGTCTGCGTGAATTCGCCCAGCACCATCTGGACACGGAACGCCGCCACCTGACTCTGATAGAGGAGGTCACACCTCGGAGCGAGCGCAGCTGGTTGCTCCCGCTGTGGCGCTTGTCAGGGTGGCTGACGGGCGCGATACCGGCATGCTTCGGACCACGGGCGGTGTACGCCACGATCCAGGCGGTCGAAACCTTCGTGGACCGCCACTACGCCGATCAGGTTCGACTGATCGACGAGCTCCTGCGGGCGCAGCAAGCGGACCAGCGTTCGTCGGCCACAGAGCCCAACGCAAGCATGGAGAACGAACTCCGAAACCTGCGCACCTTGATCGAGCAGTGCAGGCTCGACGAGGTGTCACACCGCGACGATGCCGCCCAGCGCTGGGACGGCCGTGCTTCCTTCGTGCTGCGCCTGTGGCAAGGTACTGTCGGACAAGGGTCGGCCTGGGCGGTCAGGGTCTGCAGACGCATCTGAAAGGAAGTCAGCGTTCCTGCGCAAGCCGTGATGGATGCCGCACCCCTGGCAACTGCCAGGCGGTCAGGCTCGTCGCGGTCTAGACTCCCCCCAAAGTCCCCCAGCAAGAAAAAACGGGTTAGACGCCGAAGCTTCTAACCCGTTGTTTATATAGCTAATTTTTGGCGCGGCTGGCAGGATTCGAACCCACGACCCCTTGGTTCGTAGCCAAGTACTCTATCCAACTGAGCTACAGCCGCGAAGCCGCGCAGTATAGCAGCGCGCAAGAGCTGGTCGGATGACTTCCCCAGGCCCCGGCGCGCCAGGGGCGGCGTCAATCGATCAGGGCCGCTTCGCGTTCGCAGGTGGCCGCACGCAATCCGTCACCCGCGCCCGAGGCAGCTTCAGCCAAGAGGCGCCATGCGCGGCGGCGTACGGCACTCGGCAATGGGGTGGCACGGGCGGCCCGCTCCAGGGGCGCCGTGGCCCGGCCCCAGAGGCCCCGCGCGCCAAAGGTCATGCCGGCAGCAGCGGCCAGTGCGGCGTCGTCGGGCACTTCCAGCAAGGCCCGCTCCATCGCCGCCAGCCACTCGGGCCCGATGCCCTGGACGCACTCGCAAAAGGCCAGTGCCAGGGCCGTACGTTCCTGCACCGAGAGTTCCTTCAGGCGTTCCCACACCGGCCTCACCCAGGCCCGCCCGTCTTCTGGCGCTCCAAGGTTTGCGGCCCGCCTCGCAGCGTGCGCCACGACCAGGGCGTCACGCCAGTCGGCCGTCTCCAGCGTGCCCCAGGCCCGTCGTAACTGATCGGCATCGTGCGCCACATCCAGCACCTGCATGCACAGTGAGCGCACCAGGCCGTGCGTGGCCATTTCCGGGAAGGCCTGGTGCTTGGCCAGCAGGCGTGCCGTCTTGAGGGCCTCTGCGGGCCGCGCAGCCAGGCGGGTGGCCTGCAGGCGCAGCCGCAGCGCGTGGGCGCGCCGCGCCACTCCGGGGGGCAGGGATTCGAGCAACTGCAGCGCGGTGGTTGCGTCGCGGTCTTCCACGGCCCACTCTGCGGCGCGCAACGAGGGCGATTCGACACCGGGCCGGCCTCTCGCGCGCCCGGCCAGCTCCAAGGCCTGGTCCAGCGCGCGTTGCCGGCCTTCACGGTCTTGCAAGCGGTGCAGGCTGGCCGCCGACACCAGCAAGGCCAGCAGGCTGATCTCGTCGGCTTCAGGAATGGGCGGCCACGCCCGAGTGAAACCCAGCACGCGCTCGGCGGCCCGGTGAGCCCGCAAGTAGCGGGCGGCGTCGAACTCCAGTTGTGCCTCGCGCAGCGCGCGCTGTGCAGCCCGCTCACGCTGCAGGGCGCGCCACTCTGCGGCACGGGTGGGCAGGGTGAGCAGGCTGTCCAGGGCACGGGCCGTGCCCATCACCAGAAAGCAGCTGCCCAGCACGATCAGGATGAACAGGTTCAGCGAAAGGTCCGCACGCCAGCCGCCCCAGGCCACGGACACCAGGCCGTCGTTGGTGCCCAGCGTGGTCGCCGCCACCACGGCCACGACGAACAGCAGGACCAACCAGACGACGGCGCGCACGGGGTGTGCTCCGCCCTCAGCGCCCGGCCACCGCCGTGGCCAGCGCGGCCAGGGTGGCGTCGGGCCGGGGCACCGTGACCTGACGGGCCTGCTGGGCCACCTGGCGCAACTGCTCTCGGGCCAGCTCCACCCGGCGTGAGCCTTTGTCGAAGTAGCGCTCCAGCGAGGCCTGCGCTTCACGCAAGTCCGCCTGCGCGGTGTCGAACTGCCGGCTCAACAAGGCCAGGCGCGCGTTCAGCAGGCGCAGCTTGAGGTTCTCGCGCAGAAAGAACGCTTGCTCGGGGGCCAGCAAGGCCGCCTCCGGGTCGTCCACCCTGGTCACACGCACCAGTCCACGCACCTCCGCCCATACCTGGCCCAGCAAGGAGCGCAAGCGTGCGTCGAGCCACTGCGGGCCCATCAAGGCGTCTGAAGGGGCCGCTGCAGGGGCAGCGTTTGCGGGAGCGGCCCCGACCGGCGACGACGCGCGAGCTGCGGCTGGCCGGGCCTCACCCTCTCTCCTGGCACCCCGGCGATCTATCGCCGCGACCAGAGGCAGATCGTCGACGAGCCGAACAGCTTCGTCGATGCGGATGGCCAGGCTCTGAACGTCCACCGTGCCAGCGGCCTTGACGCGGTCCAGGTCCTGCAGCACCGCGCGGCGCACGCGGTCCATGCGCGGCTGCGAGTAGCGAGACAGGCGTTCATCAGCCTGCCGCAGGGCTGCCAGCAAAGGCTCGGCGCTGCCCGTGATGGCCGACTGCTGCAGGGCCAGGCGCAGGGCGGCGTCCACATCGGATAGCACGTTCTCGTCACGCGAGCGCGACAGGGACTGAATCAGTTCCTCCAGCTGGCTGCGCTGCAGCGATGTCTCGGCCACACGGGCTTCAAGAAGCGCCACCTTGGCCGCCGTCTCGCGCGTGGCTGCTTCGGACTGGCGCGCCAACAGCCGTGCTTCGGCAGCCTGGGTGCCCGCATCCTGCTGGCGCTTGACGATCTCCAGCTCCGCAGTCTTGAGCCTCTGCTGCGTGTTCCAGGCCAGGCCCAGCGCCCCTAGCGACATCACCGACAGCACCACCCACGGCCATCGAGTTCCCCGGGCGCCCTGGGCCTGCCCTCCAGCTGCTGCTGGCGCGGGCGGTAAAGCCGCTGCCTCTGCACCCGAAAGTTCGGGCTCAGGAGCGGGCAAGGGCGACGCGGGTGTGGGCGTGGGCGCTGAAGAGGTGTTGTCGTTCACGGAACCCAGGATTCTAGGTGGGCACAACCCGCTACCACGGCCTGTACCTGGGGTTCCACGACACTGACTTGAGCGAAGCCCGCCGCTCGCGCCACAGCGGCGATGCGGGGGTGCGTGGCCAGGGCCTGGCTGAAGAACCAATCGGCGCCAGGGCTCAAGGCGCGCAGGTTGTCCACCGCCTCCGAACTGCTGAACAGCCACACATGGTGCAGCGGGTCCGCCAGGGCCCGGGCCAGCAAGGCGGCCTGTGCATCATCCAGCACAGGCATTCGGCGCTGGTAGGCCACCAGGAAGGCCACCGCCGCCCCGGCCCGCTCCCACTGCTGGGCCAGCCAATTTCGCCCGTCCTCACCGCGCACCACCAGCACGCGCCGGCCGCGCCAGGGCTGCGCGGCGATCTGCCGCCACAGCGCCTCGGACTCGCTGGGTTCACCGGGCGCGGGCTGGGCGATGAGAGCCTGCGGAACACCGCAGGACTGCAGCGCCGCCGAGGTGCCCTGCCCCGTGCTGCCGGCACGCAACCCGGGCGGCCACGCCGTCCCCGGCGGACGCAGTGCGAAGAACTGCTCTACGGCGTTGGCACTGACGAACATCACGAAGTCCTGCGTCGACAGCCGCAGCCAGGCCTGCTGCACCGCAGTGGCGTCCGGCGGGGGGGCGATATCGATCAGCGGCAAGGCCTGCGCGTCCAGACCCTGCTCGGACAACGCCCTCACCCAGTCCGCCGCCTGGGCACGCGGCCGGGTGACGATCACGCACGGTCGGCTCACGAATGGTCAGGCGCTGGCCAGGTACCCCGAAGCACCTGCCTGGCGCAGGCCTTCCGCCGCTTCCTCGCCCAGGTGACGGGCGGAAGCTTCATCCGCGGGCGCCCCCTCGGTGGTGAAGCGCAGCAGCGGTCGCTTCAAGTCAGTGGCGTGGCCCAGCGCCGCTTCCAGGTGCAAGGTACCCCCATCCCAGGTGGCATGCGCGGCCAAGGGCATGCTGCAACTGCCCCCCAAGGCGCGGGACACCGCCCGCTCGGCGTGCGCCGCCAGCCAGGTGGGGCGGTGCACGGTCTGGGCCAGCTGCTGGCGTAGCTCGCGGGCGTCTTCACGCACCTCGATACCCAGGGCCCCCTGGCCTGCGGCCGGGATCATGCGGTCCACCTCGAAAACGCCGCGGATGCGGCTGGCCAGCCCCAAGCGCTTCAAGCCAGCAGCGGCCAGCACGATGGCGTCATAGCCGCCCTCGTCGAGCTTGCGCAGCCGCGTGTCGAGGTTG
This sequence comes from uncultured Rubrivivax sp., assembly GCA_964432385.1. Classification (GTDB taxonomy): domain Bacteria; phylum Pseudomonadota; class Gammaproteobacteria; order Burkholderiales; family Burkholderiaceae_C; genus Rubrivivax. The sequence goes on along the minus strand of CAYSOD010000089.1, from coordinate 2,513 downwards.
CCCCGCAGCGGCTCGATGCGCAGATCCGGCCGCTCGCTGAGCAGTTGCACCACACGGCGCAGGCTGGAGGTGCCCACGCAGGCGCCCTGCGGCAGTGCCGACAGGTCGTCGTAGCGGTTGGACACGAAGGCATCGCGCGGGTCCTCGCGCTCCAGTACGGCCGCCAGCACAAAGCCCGGCGGCAGGTCCATGGGCACGTCCTTCAGCGAATGCACGGCCAGGTGGGCCCGACCCTCCTCCAGCGCGGTTTCGAGTTCCTTCACGAACAGGCCTTTGCCGCCCACCTTGGACAAGGCGCGGTCCAGGATCTGGTCGCCTTTGGTGGTCATGCCCAGCAGCTCGACCTCGCGGCCGAAGCGTGACTGCAGCAGGTCCCGCACGTGTTCGGCCTGCCACAGGGCCAGTCGGCTTTCTCGGGTGGCGATGACGGTCTTGTCGATCATCGGAGGATTATCTGGGCCTTGACGCGGAAAATCAGGCAGGGTTGTCACCGACAAGTGTCAATCAAGACTGCACAAAGACCCCGGCGGGCACGGGGCTTGCGTGCGGGATCTGTCACCAGGACACGGCCAAGAAGCTCTTCTATGCCCAGCTCTTCACTGCCCCGCTCTACATTTCCCGCCGCCTCGAATCTGCCCAGGGCCACTCCACGGCCCGCGCGCAGCGCACAGAAGGTCACCCATCCCGGAGCGCCGGCAGATGCCCAGCGGGAAGATATCCGGCTACTGGGCCGCATCCTGGGCGACACCATCCGCGAACATGAAGGGCGTGACACCTTTGAGCTCATCGAGAAGGTGCGGCAGCTGGCCGTGGCCTTCCGGCTGAAGAAGGATGCGCAAGCCGGGCGCACGCTGGACCGCTTGCTCAAGAACCTCTCGGGCGACCAGACAGTCAGCGTGATTCGCGCCTTCAGCTACTTCGCGCATCTGGCCAACATCGCCGAGGACCACCACCACGTGCGCCTGCGCGCTTTCCAGGACCGCAAGGGCCAGGTGCAAGAGGGCTCACTCTCGTTGGCCATGGAGCGGCTGCACCGGGCCGACCTGCGCGCCAGCGACATTGCAGCGACGCTGCGTCAGGCCTGGATCTCACCCGTGCTCACCGCGCACCCCACCGAGGTGCAGCGCAAGAGCATCCTGGACGCCGAGCGGGCCATCGCCGAGTTGGTGGCCGCACGCGACCACCTGGACACCGCGCCGGCGCGGGCCGAGAACGAGGAGCTGCTGCGCGCCCGCGTCACACAGCTTTGGCAAACCCGCATGCTGCGCACGGCCAAGCTCACCGTGGAAGACGAGATCGAGAACGCGCTCAGCTACTACCCCAGCACCTTCCTGAGAGAGATCCCGCGGCTGTATGGCGAGGTGGAGCACGCCCTGAAGGGCCACGACATCGCCCCCTTCCTGCGCATGGGGCACTGGATCGGGGGCGACCGGGACGGCAACCCCAACGTGGGTGCGCGCACCATGCGCCGGGCCATGGCGCGCCAAGCGGAGGTGGCGCTTCGCCACTACCTGACCGAAGTGCACCTGCTGGGCGGCGAGTTGTCGATGTCTCACACCCTGGCCCCGGTGACGCCTGCCATGCTGGCGCTGGCCGCGCGCTCGCCAGATCACGACCAGCACCGTGAGGACGAGCCCTACCGGCGCGCCCTCATCGGCATGTACGCCCGGCTGGCGGCAACACTGCACGAACTCACCGGTACCGAGGCCCTGCGCCATGCGGTGGCGCCGCAGAACCCCTACCTCACACCCGAGGAGTTCTTGGCTGACCTGGACGTGATTGCCGACAGCCTGCGCTCACACCATGCACAGGCCCTGGTGCAGCCGCGACTGCGCCCCTTGCGCCGCGCGGTGCAGGTCTTCGGCTTTCACCTGGCCACGCTGGACATCCGGCAAAGTTCCGACCAGCACGAGCGGGTGGTGGCCGAGTTGCTGCGGGTGGCGCGCGTGGAGCCCGACTACAGCGCCGTCACAGAGGCGCAGCGCCGCGAACTGCTGTTGCGCATGCTGAACGACGCGCGGCCGCTGCGTGTACGCGACGCCACCTACAGCGCGCTCACCCTGGGCGAACTCGAGGTCTTCGAGACCGCACGCGAGTTGCGCCAGCGCCACGGCCGCGAAGCCCTGCGTCACAGCATCATCTCTCACACCGAGGAAGTGAGCGACCTGCTGGAAGTACTGCTGATGCAGAAGGAATGCGGGTTGCTCCATGGCACGCTGGAGCCGTCTGGTGACGGGACGCTGAACGGCGCGGGCCGGTGCGAACTCATCGTCGTGCCGCTGTTCGAGACCGTCGGCGACCTGCGCAGGGCTGAGCCCATCATGCGCGAGTTCTACGCTCTGCCCGGCATCGCCGAGCTGGTGGTGCGCAGCGGGGCCGAGCAGGAGATCATGCTGGGTTACAGCGACAGCAACAAGGACGGCGGCTTCTTCACCAGCAACTGGGAGCTGTACCGCGCCGAGACTTTCAGTGTGCGGGCCAGTTCGGCTGCCGACTTCTGATCCTCCATGGCG
>CAYSOD010000088.1:0-10893 GCA_964432385.1 uncultured Rubrivivax sp. | reverse complement strand
CGCTCATCTTGCCGGCGCTGAACTGGCCCACGGCCTCGAAGACGCTGACGATGTTGAGGTCCTGGCCCTTGTACTTGCCGGGCAGGATGGTGCCGCCATAGACGTAGATGGCCGGCACATTGGCACGCAGGATGCCCATCATGCCGCCGGGCATGTTCTTGTCGCAGCCGCCGATGACGACCACGCCGTCCATCCACTGGCCACCCACGCAGGTCTCGATGCAGTCGGCGATGACCTCGCGCGAGACGAGGCTGTACTTCATGCCTTCGGTGCCCATGGACATGCCGTCGCTGATGGTGGGCACGCCGAACACCTGTGGGTTGGCGCCGGCGGCCTTCAAGCCGTCCACGGCGGCATCGGCCAGCTTTTGCAGGCCGGAGTTGCAGGGCGTGATGGTCGAGTGCCCGTTGGCCACGCCAATCATCGGTTTGCCGAAGTCGGTTTCCTGGTACCCCATGCCGTAGTACATGGAGCGGTTGGGTGCGCGGGCCACACCTTCGGTGATGTTCTTTGATCGGCGGTTGAATGCCATGAGGGAGGTCTCCTGAAAATCGACCCGGCACTGTAGCGCGGCATCGGCTTGACAAGACGCCAGACCCCCGCCACGGCCGTGGACAATGCGGCTCCGAGGAGACGTCCCGATGCTCGTGCACCCCCAGTTCGACCCCGTGGCCCTGGCGCTTGGCCCGGTGCAGGTGCACTGGTACGGCCTGACCTATCTGGTGGCTTTCGGCCTGTTCCTCTTCCTGGCGGGCCGGCGCGTACGCCAACCCAGCTTCGCTGGCGCAGGGTGGACGCGCCGTGACGTGGAAGACCTGCTGTTTTTTGGGGTCGTAGGCGTGGTGTTGGGCGGGCGCGTGGGCTACGCGCTGTTTTACAAGCCCGGGTACTACCTGTCCAACCCGCTGGAGATCCTGATGGTGTGGAAGGGCGGCATGTCCTTTCATGGCGGCTTGTTGGGTGTCGTCCTGGCCATGGCCCTGTTCGCCCACCTGAGGCGGCGCCCCTTTCTGCAGGTCACCGACCTCATCGCCCCTTGCGTGCCCACGGGCCTGGCCAGCGGGCGGATTGGCAACTTCATCAACGGCGAGCTTTGGGGTCGGCAGGCGGACGCCTCACTGCCCTGGGCGATGGCGTTTCCCCAGTCCGGCAGCCTGCTGCCCCGCCATCCCTCGCAGCTGTACCAGTTTCTGCTGGAGGGCCTGCTGCTGTTTGTGCTGCTGTGGTGGTACGGACGCCGTACTCGGCCCACAGGCCAGGTGTCGGGCGCCTTCTTGGTCGGCTATGGCGTGTTTCGCTTCATCGCGGAGGTCTTCCGCGAGCCCGATGCCTTCTTGGGCCTGCTGGCCCTGAACATGAGCATGGGTCAGTGGCTGTGCGTCCCCATGGTGCTGGCCGGTGCCTGGCTGATGCGATGGTCCACCCGTCACACGCCGGCACTGCGATGAGCAGCCGATCCGTCCAACTCGAGCACTGGCCAACGCGTGGCCTCTTTCCCTCCCGCCGCCGACGCTCTTATCGGCACTGAGTGGCCCTGAACCCAACCCCTATGCGACAAGTCTTCCTGGACACCGAGACCACCGGCCTGGATGCGCTGGCGGGCGACCGCATCGTGGAGATCGGCTGCATCGAGATGGTCGGCCGTCGCCTGACGGGCCAGCATCTGCACCTGTATTTCAACCCCGAGCGGCCGGTCCACCCGGATGCCATGCGCGTGCACGGCTTGACCGATGAATTCCTTGCCGACAAGCCCCGCTTTGCGCAAGAAGCGCCGAAGGTCGTGGAGTTCTTGCAGGGCGCCGAGGTCATCATCCATAACGCGGCCTTCGATGCCGGGTTCCTGAATGAAGAGTTCAAGCGCCTGGGGCAGCCCGTGCTGCAGCAACTGGTGGTCAAGGTGACCGATTCTCTGGCGATGGCGCGCGAGATGTTCCCGGGCAAGAGCAATTCACTGGACGCCCTGTGCCGCCGTTTGGAGGTGGACAACAGTAACCGTGCATTTCACGGCGCCCTGCTCGATGCCGGTCTGCTGGCCGAAGTGTTCGTGCGCATGACCCGCGGTCAGGACTCGCTGGTCATCGATGCCGGCACCAACACCCAGGCCCACCACAGCGACCTGCCGCGCCTCGACCTGCGCCAGATCCAGCTCCCGGTGATCGCGGCGGCCGAGGCCGAGCTGCTCGCTCACGAAGAGTGGCTCAAGGACCTGGACAAGGCCAGTGGTGGCAAGACGGTGTGGCGCACCTTAGGCACGCCCTGAGGGCGTTCGTGGATGTGGCCCCTCGGGCGATCTGACCCCGTGGTGGCATGGTCTGTACAACAGCGACGCGTGCGTTGCCCTATGACAAAGGATGCTCATGCCCATTGACTTTTACACCTGGAACACCCCCAACGGCCGCAAGATCAGCGTTGCGCTGGAGGAGATGGGCCTGAGGTACCAGGTGCACCCGATCAACATTGGCCAGGGCGAGCAGTTTGGCGAAGCCTTTCTCAAGATCAGCCCCAACAACCGTATCCCGGCCATCGTGGACCCCGACGGCCCGGGTGGCGCACCCATCAGCGTGTTCGAGTCCGGCGCGATCCTGCTGTATCTGGCGGAGAAGACAGGGCGCTTCCTGCCGCGCGATCTCCGCCAGCGCGTGCCGGTGCTGGAGTGGCTGATGTGGCAGATGGGCGGCTTCGGCCCCATGCCGGGGCAGGTGCACCACTTCCTGACGGTGAAGGACCCGCAGGACCAGCGCTACGGCCTGGAGCGCTACAGCAAGGAGACCCATCGCCTCTATGGCGTGATGGATCGACGCCTGGCGGAGCACGAGTTCTTTGCCGATGAGGTTTCGGTAGCGGACTTCGCCATCCTGGGCTGGGCGTGGCGCCACGAGCGTCACCGCGTGGACTTGGCCACCTACCCGAACGTGAAGCGCTGGTACGAGCAGATGATGGCCCGACCCGCCGTGCGGCGGGGCTTCGAGGTGTCGCTGGGCTGAGTTGCTGCGCGGCCTGGTGATGGATGGAGCCGCGCCTGTCTTCCGTCAGTGCGCGCTGTCGCGGCCGCCCTGACCCCTGATTCATTGGCGCAGCCGAATCACGTCGACCTCCGCCACGGCAGACGCGCGATGGCCCCAGCTCTGGCGCAGGTGGTTCAGCACCGCGGTCGTTTCTGCCACGCTCAGGTCTTGAGGTGGCATGCCAAAGGGCAGTGGATGGGCACGGGTGGCGGGTGCAAAGCCGCCGTGCTGAAGTTTCTGCACCAGGTTGCGGATGTCGGGCTGCGTGATGCTGGGGTTGCCCGCCAGCGGGGAGTACAGGCCCGGCACGCCCTGGCCCTGCTGCCCGTGGCAGTCTGCGCAGCGGTCGGCGTACAGGCGCTGGCCGAGGGCCGCGTCGTCTGCCCTTGACATGGCCTGAGCGCCCAAGGCCTGCTTCTGCAAAGGCTGGTATGCCGGCAAGCTGGTCAGATAGGCGGCGGCCGCTTGCAGATCGGCCTCTGACCAGTGCTGCGTGCTGCGCAGCACCACGCTGGCCATCGGCCCGCTGGCGCTGCCGTGCCGGTGCCGGCCCGTGCGCAGCAGGTCTGCGAGATCCTGCGCCGTCACCTGGGGCGCTTGCCCGGCGGGCAAGGGGTGCAGGGACGGCGCAAACCAGTTCTGGCCGGGCATGACGCCCCCCGTCAGCTGCTCACCCAAAGCACCCCAGCGGTTGCGCGGCGCGTGACATTCGGCGCAGTGGCCCAGGGCGTTGACCAGATAGGCGCCGCGGGCCAAAACCTCCGGCGCCTTGGCGGTCGTCGCCGCAGGCCCCGCTGCGGTGCCCACCGAGGGCGCTGTCACTGCGGTTGGCTGATCGGCACCTTTGCCCGGGCGGAAGTACAGCCACTGCCATACGGCCAGTGCTGGCTGCGTGCCGATGGGCCAGCGCAGCTCGTGCGGGCGCTGGGCCTGGCGTACGGGCGGCAGGCTGCGCAGGTAGGCGAACAGGCGGTCGCTGTCCTGCCGGGTGAGGCGGGTGTACGAGGTGTAGGGGAAGGCCGGGATCAGCCGCCGGCCGTCGTGCGAGCGGCCCTCGTGGAGCGCGCGCCAGAAGCTGTCGGCCGTCCAGCGCCCGAGGCCTGTCTCGGCATCTGGCGTGAGGTTGCCGGCATAGACCGCGCCGAACGGGGTGTCGATGGCCCGGCCACCCGCGTAGGCGGCCCCGCCCGGTGCCGTGTGGCACCCGGCGCAGTTGCCCACCAGAGCCAGGTAGGCGCCTTGCGCCACGTCTGAAGGCGCTGAAGGTGATGCGGAAGCGGCTGCAGGGTTTGCTTGTCCTCTCAAGGTCGGACCGCCCGATTGCAAGGCATGTTTGCTCGCTGCAGAGCGTGCCGGCTGAACTGCAAGGGCTGGAGCAGGGGCAGCTGCCTGGGCCGTGGGCCCGATGCTGCCGCAGCGCATCGGCCACGGGCCGGGCGCGGCAGCGGCCGGCTTCAAGAAGCCGGCCACGGGCTGGGTGGCCAGCCAGCGTGACACCAAGGCCACGTCGGTCAACGGCAGGTTGCGGGCGACCGAGGCCATGCAGTCGGGCTCGCGGGCCCGGCGGTGGCCTTGACGCCACGCACCCAGTTGCCCATTGAGGTAGTCCACTGGCAGCCCCAGCAGGCCAGGCACGTAGGGGGCCACGCCAGCCAGCGCCGCGCCGTGGCAGGCCGCGCAGGCGGGCAATTCCCGCGCTGGGTCACCCTGGCGCACCAGTTGTTCCGCCCGCCGCGCTTCGGCTGGGGTCAAGGGCAGGGCCGTTGGCGCAGGGTAGGGCAGCTCCAGCGACGCAAAGTGCCCGGCCAGGGCCTGCAGCATGGGGTCGTCCAGCGGCTCGAGCATCCTGGCCATGCCCTCGTGGCGGCGACGGCCTTGCTGGAAGGCGGTCAGTTGTTCGTGCAGGTAGCCGGCCGGCTTGCCGGCCAACCGGGGCACGTAGCCGTCAGGCCGCGAGCGCCCTTGAGGGCCATGACACCCCGTGCAAGCCTTGGCCCGCTGGGCCATGGAGTCTTCCACGGGCTGGGCTGACACGGGGGTCAGCCCCGCGAACACCCCCATTGCACACGCGGCCCATGGGCCGCACCGTCGCGCACTGAGAAGGGCCCATGACCGCAGCGTCTTCCAGGCGAACGACATCACTTCAGCCACGACGCTGCGTGCGCCGGGTTGGTGACATGGGACCGTCTGAACAGGCTTGTGGGCTCTCAAAGGTTGGCCGTGACCGACAGGCGCAGGGTGCGAGGCGCCAGCGGATACAGGTACAGGTGGCCGAACTGCAAAGGGGCCTCCTTCCAGGCTCGGGCGTCGGTCACATTGTCCAGGCCGGCGCGCCACACCAGGTGGCGGCCTGGCGCCTTCTGTGTCCAGCGGGCGCCCAGGTCCAGGCGCGTCCAGCCGGGCGTGGCCAGCTGGTTGTCGGGCAGCACCATGCGCTCACCTTCGTGGATCACAAAGCCCAGCAGGGCCAGGCCCGGCACAGTGCGTACGTTGTAGACGCCCTGCAGCTTCAGGCTGGTGGCGGGCACGTTGACTGGCCGCAGGCCATTGAGGCTGGCGTCCAGCGCGCCCTCGCGCCGCGCCTGCAAGGCCATCGCGCTGCCCCGCGCCGACCAGGCGCCTGCGCGCCACTCGGCTTCCAATTCCACTCCACGGTGCTGGGCCGCGCCGTCTTCGCGGCGGGTGCAGCTGCCGCGCACGTCGCAAGTGCCGACGTCGCTCCACAGCGGCCGGCGCAAGTCGAAGAAGGCTGCGCGCCAATCCAGCTTGGGGCCGGATTGCTTGAAACCCAGCTCGGTCTGCTGGCTCTTGAGCGCCGGCAGGGCCTGTCCGGCGTTGGTGTAACGCGACCGCCCCGGTGCCACCTCCGACTCCACGCCCTGACCCCAACTCAGGTAGGCCAGCGTCTGCGGACCGAGGGCATGGCTCAGCGCGAGCCAGGGGGTGGTGAAGGATTGGTCGTAGCTCGTCGCGCGCGAGCCGTCGGTGCGCACGCTCTCACGGTGCAGGCGGGTGTGGCGCAAGCCGGCCCAGAGGCTCCAGCGCGGGCTCAAGGTGATGGCGTCCTGCAGCCGCCACTCGGTGCTGCGCTCGTCACGCTGGGTGTTCTCGTCGGTGAGCGTCGGGTCCGCCGGCAGCTGAGTCAAGCCGTCGATCGAGCCCGAGCCCGAGTAGTTGTACGCCTGCCGATTGAAACGGGCCTCGAAGCGCGTGAACAGCACGCCGGCCGAGAACCGATGCGCCAAGCCCAACCACTGTCCGCGGCCGTTGATCGACAGGTCGACCGCATCCGACGTGCGTCGCTCACCTTCGCTGCGGTAGTCGTAAAGGTCGAACCGGCCGTCCGGGCAGTAGCGGTCGGCGTAGTACACGTCCGCCGCGGCGTCGTAGCAGCCGTAGGGGAACGCCACGCGGTCGTCGCTGCGCAGCCGCTGGCGCATGGCGTGGGCCACCAGGTCAAGGTCCTTGCCGAGGGCTTGCGTCAGCCGTACCGAGCCCGTCTGCCCGTCCATCACCACGGGCAAAGACCAGGCCTGGTTGTTGAGGTTGGTGCGGGGGTCGATGCTGCGCGCACTCGGCAGCACATCGCCCAGTAGGCTGAAGCCTGGGGTGCTGGGCTGGCTCTGGCGGCTGGACTCCACCTCCACCTCCAGCAGCGTGCCGGGGCCCAGCCGTGCCTCGCCGGCCAGCGCCAGCAAGCCGCGGTGGCCCCGGCTGCTCTTCAGGCTCGGGTCCAGCCGTTCCAGGCCAGCGTTCAGGCGCCATCCCAGGGCGCCATCCGTGCCGGCGCGGTCGCCCAAGTCCAAGGCCAGGCCCAGGCTGCCGTCCTGCTCCCAGCCCAGGCTCGCCTGGCGGATGCGCTCACCCGGGCGCTTGACCACCAGGTTGACCAGGCCGCCGGGCGCGCTGGTGCCGGCCTGCAGGCCACTCGTGCCCTTGAGGATCTCCAGCGCCTGCTTGTTGCCCTGCGCGATCACCGTCTCGGCATTGATGGGCAGCCCGTCGCGCCGGTAGTTGAAGCGGTTGTCCAAGGTGAAGCCGCGCACGGCCAGTTGCCCCCAGTAACCGGGGGCGTTGTAGGCGTCGGTGGTGCCGGCGTCCACGCGGGTGAGGTCACCGATGCCGGAGATGCCGGCGTCTTGCAACTGGCCCAGCGTGATGACGGTGGCGGAGAAGGGCGCGCGCGACAGGGGCACGTCGCCAAAGCCCGCCACGCTGGCCGCGTTGCTGGCGCTGCGGCCACTGACCGTGATCGTTTGGGTGGCGGTGTCAGCTTGAGCCTGACCCCAGGCGAGGATGGGCATGGCCAGCGCCAGGGCGGCCGTCAGGCGGGACGGGGCGAAGAACGAGGAAACGGGTGGGATTGCCATCGTGATGCTGTTGGAAAGCGATGGCAGGTCGGCAAACACTGATCGGGGGCGGCACGGAGAAAACCCGTGCGCTCTGTCTCAGCGGCTTCCCTGCGCGAGGATTACCTCAATCAGGTTCAAAGGGACTGTCTCAGTCGACACCGGCGAGCCGGTGGCAACACCCCTAGCGGAGAGCCGCGCAACAGGCGTTACGCAGCGGGCGTGATTATGGCCTGGGCGGCGTCACACCCAGCAGCTCGTGAAGGCGAGGGCTGGTGGTGGTGTACTGCAGCTGCACCTTCTCGTCCGGGAAGACGTAGGCGCAGGCCGCATAGGCGGCCAGCGTGGCCTCATGGAAGCCGCACAGGATCAGCTTTTTCTTGCCCGGGTAGGTGTTCACGTCACCCACGGCGAAGATGCCGGGTTCGCTGGTCTCGAACTTCTCCGTGTCCACGACCAACTGCTTGCGCTCCATCGCCAGGCCCCACTCGGCCACCGGCCCGAGCTTGGGGCTCAGGCCCAGCAGGGCCAGCACGCTGTCAACCGGCACCTCTTGGGTCTGGTCATTGCTGCCTGTGACTTGCAGGTGCGTGAGCCGTCCATCGGCCTGCCGCAGGCCCGTGATCTGCCCCGCCAGGAAGCTCATCGCTTGGTCGCGACACCTCCGGCGCATGCGCTCGACCATGGCAGGCGAGGCGCGAAACGCGTCGCGGCGGTGCAGCAGGGTGACGCTGCGGGCGCGGTGCGGTCCGTCTTGTGCGAACCGCACCGCCCAGTCCAGCGCCATGTCCTCGTCGCCCATCACCACGAGATCCTGGCCGGTGAAGTCGGCCGGGTCGCGCACGCGGTGGAACACCTGCCGGTCATGGAAGGGCTCCAGACCCGGTACCTTGAGCGTGCGCGGTTGGAAGGCCCCCACGCCGGCGGCAATGAAGATCGTCTTGCTCAGCAGGCGCGTGCCCTGGGTGGTCTGCACCAGAAAACGCTGGTCGGCCTGGCGCTGCACCACGGCCACTTCCTGGTTCAGGTGGAAGGTGGCGCCGAAGGGCTGGATCTGCTGCAGCAGCCGGTTGGTGAGCTCCCGGCCCGTGCAGAACGGCAGACCGGGTATGTCGTAGATCGGCTTGTCAGGGTAGAGCTCGATGCACTGCCCACCAGGGGCGGGCAGTGAATCGATGATGTGGGCCTTGATCTCCAGCAAGCCCAGTTCGAACACCTGGAACAGGCCTGCAGGGCCGGCGCCGATGACCACGGCGTCGGTCTCGATAGGCGTGGCCTGAGGTGAGGGGTCAGCGTGGGTCACAAGCGTTCAAGCGAAGGCGCTGGCGGCGCGTGAACCCCGCGACCCACAGGCTTGGGGCCGTGCCAACCCTGGGCCGCGGTTGAAGACCTGACGGTGACGGGCGTTGCTTTCAGCGCTGCAGTTCGCTGAGCTTGCCCGCGCGATCCTTCCAGGCATCGGCGTCGGGCAGGGGCGCCTTGCTGCGGGTGATGCTGGGCCATTTGCGCGAGAGTTCGGCGTTCAGCTTGATGAAGTGCTGCTGGTCGCCGGGCACGTCTTCCTCAGGCAGGATGGCATTGACGGGGCACTCAGGGATGCACACGGCGCAATCGATGCACTCGTCGGGGTCGATGGTGAGGAAGTTGGGGCCCTCACGGAAGCAGTCGACGGGGCACACGTCGACACAGTCGGTGTACTTGCAGCGGATGCACGATTCGGTGACGACGTGGGTCATGGCAGGGTGGTCCGAAAGCGTTGGGTGCTTGGGCAACAGGGCCCGAGGCTGTGAGAACGGATACGGCGAGACTGGACATCAGGCTGGGTTGACACGCCAGCCCAGGATAACCCGAAGTTTACGGTGCCAGGAGAGCGTCGCAGGCGGTGGGCTCGCTTGTCTTTGCCGCGTTGACGGGTTGGACCGGTGGCTGCCACCGACCCAGCGAACGGGCCCGTGCCGCAGGTGAAGCGCTCACCGGTTGCGCGCCCACGCCCACCGTCACGACGGTTGGCCGCCCGCTGTGCAGCAGCGAGGCTTGCGCGAGCGTGCCCACCTCATGATCCGAGGCAATCTGATCGGCCCAGCCCGCGCGCGAGACCACGGACACAGGTGTTTGGGCCGGCCAACCTGCCTCGCGCAGGCGTCGGCCAAGGCCGCCAAGTTGCCGGCCGGCCATGTAGAACACCTCGGTGTCGGCGGTGCGGCTGGCCTGCAACTCGCCGGCACGCGTCATGGCCGTGGTCAGGCTCACACTGCGCCCTCTGCCGCGGCGGGTCAGGGGGCGTTGCGTGGCGGCAGCAGCGGCCAGCGCCGATGTCACGCCAGGAACCACCTCGCTGTCGATGCCGGCCTGGGCCAGCGCTTCGAGCTCCTCTTCGAGCCGGCCAAACACGCTGGGGTCGCCGCCCTTCAAGCGCACCACCACGCCCACACGCTGGGCCTCTCGCACCAGCAAGGCATTGATGCGCGCCTGGCCCGTGGAGTCACAGAAGCCGCGCTTGCCCACGTCGATCCAACGGGCCTGAGGCGCGAACTCGCGGAGCGCCGGGTCGGTCAAGGCGTCGTGCAGCACCACCTCGGCCTGCGACAGGGCCCGGACACCCCGCAGGGTGATCAGGTCGGCAGCCCCAGGGCCCGCGCCCACGAAGATCACACGGCCGCATCCGGCCTGCGAGTGCCTGAGGTTCATGCGGACTCCGCGGGCACGGCCTCGCGGCGGAAGATGGGGCGAGCGTCCTGTACGTCACCTTGGTAGTGGGCAGCGAGGAACCGCAAAGCCCGCTCGGCCGACTCCAGGCGCTGGTCGGCCCGCAACTGCACCGCGTCGAAACCGGTGCGCTGCAGCAAGGGCAGCATGTCCACGAGCACCTCCCCGGTGGCGCGGATCTCGCCTCGAAATCCGAGGCGCGCGCGCAGCAGCCGGGCCTGCGTGTAGGCCCGGCCGTCGGTCCACTTGGGAAAGGCCAAGGTGATCAGGGCCAGCCGGGGCAAGTCGTGCTTCAGCGCTTCAACGTCGGCGCTGTTGTCCAACTGCAGCCCCAGGCGTTTGCCGGCGGTCGCCTGCTCGCTCCAGTGGTGGCGCACGGCGTGCCACTGCTCCAGCGTCAGCAGCAGCTGGTCGGCTGGGCGGGTGGGGTGGGGCAGGGGGCCGTCTTCGCCGGCCGCCTGGTGCCAGCGGTCTTGGTGAGGGTTGATGAATTTCATGGTCGTGTGTCCAGCGCGGAATCGGGTGGGCCGGCGGGTCAGGCCGCCGCTGGGAAGGCTGTGGCCAGGCGCACTGCGTCCGCGGCAGCACGAAACGGCGCCACGCCCAGCCGGCGCACCGTGTCAATGAAGCGCTCTCCCGCGCTGCGCTCGCGCCGGTAGGTTTCGATCACGGCCTCCACGGCGTCGGCCACTTCATCCGCGGCGAAGGACGGGCCGATCACCTTGCCCGGCGTGGCCGCGCCCGACAGCGTGGAGCCGTCCGAGCCGCCCAGCGTGATCTGGTACCACTCGGTGCCGTCCTTGTCGACGCCCAGGATGCCGAGGTGTCCGCTG
>CAYSOD010000087.1:9584-10931 GCA_964432385.1 uncultured Rubrivivax sp. | reverse complement strand
ACGCCTACACGCAAGCGCTGCTGGCGGCGGCGCCGGGTCGAAAGTCGCTGCAGACGGCTGTCGGTGCGACGCCGTAGCGCGGGCTGAGGACAGCACATCGCACACCCGAGCAGCCGGCGCTGCGATGATCAGCTTCTCGCAACCACACGACCCGGCTGACCGATGCCCCTGATCCGCCCTGCCATACCTGCCGACGCCGCCAGCCTGCTGGAGATCTATCGCCCCTACGTCGAGAGCACGGCGGTGTCCTTCGAAGCCGAGGTGCCGTCGGTGGAGGCCTTCGCAGCACGCATCGACAAGGCCCTGCAAGGCTGGGCCTGGCTGGTGGCGGAAGTGGACGGCCAATGCGTGGGCTACGCCTACGGCGGCGCCCACCGCGAGCGTGCGGCCTACCGCTGGTCCACCGAAACCTCGGCCTACATCCGGGCGGGCTGGCAAGGCAAGGGCTTGGGCAAGGCCCTGTACCAGGCCCTCTTCGAGCGCCTGGCCGAGCGCGGCTACTGCAATGCCTTGGCCGTGGTGGTGGTGCCCAACGACGCCAGCGTGGCCCTGCACCGTGCGGTGGGCTTCGAGACCGTGGGCGTGTTCAAGCGGGGCGGCCACAAGTTCGGCGCCTGGCACGACGTGATGTGGCTGCAACGGGCCATCCGCGAGGCGCCACCCGCCATCGCCACCTCCCCGGGCTGAAGCAGGGCGCTGCGCAAGCGTGACGCTGGCGTATGTGCTGGCGTATGCGCCGGCGTTCGGATCGGCGTTCGGACCGGCGTTTCAGGCAGCAGCCGCCCGCGGGCCGCTGCTTGACCTGCGTCAAAGGCCGCACCACAAGACGCGCTTGCAAACCTTTGCTTGCAATTGGTAACCCTGAGCAAACGCAAGCTTGCGTAGGCTGTGGCCCTGTTCAACGCAGGGTCATCGGGGTGGTCCGTCTCCTGGTCACTTCGAGCCCTGCCGCCCTCCGCAAAGGACCCGCTCCACCATGCCCACCTACACCCTGAACGTCAACGGCAAGGACGACGCCGTCACCGTCAGCAGCGCCAGCATGCCCCTGTTGTGGGTGCTGCGCGATGTCATCGGCCTGACCGGCACCAAGTACGGTTGCGGCATCGAGGTCTGCGGCGCCTGCACGGTGCTGGTCAGCGGCCAACCGGAGAAGGCCTGCAAGTTCGACGTCTCGTCGGCCGTGGGCAAGCCCATCACCACCATCGAGGGCCTGTCGCCTGACCGCAGCCACCCGGCGCAGAAGGCCTGGATCGCGAACCAGGTGCCGCAGTGCGGCTACTGCCAGTCCGGCATGTTGATGAAGGTTGCTGGCGCCCTGCGGGCCGGCCACCATGGCGCCGAGATTGC
>CAYSOD010000087.1:0-9484 GCA_964432385.1 uncultured Rubrivivax sp. | reverse complement strand
CCACGGCGTCCGCCACGGCCGTCAACGCCTGGCTGAGCATCGGCAGCGACGACAGCATCCGCCTGACCATCGGCAGCTCCGACATGGGCCAGGGCTCCTTCGCCGGTCTCGCGCAGATCCTGTGTGAAGACCTGATGGTGGACCCGGCCCGCGTGCAGCTGGTGCAAGGCGGCCCCACGCTGGCCACGCCCGCCCCCGTGGGCAGCGCCATCAACACCGTGGGCAGCGGTGTGACCCGCAACAACTTCTGGAGGCTGCGCGATGCCGGCGCGACCGCCAGAGAGATGCTGGTCACCGCGGCCATGGCGCGCGTGGGCGACAGCGCGCGGGGCAGCTTCGGCGTGGCCGACGGCAAGGTCACGCATCTGCCCTCGGGCAGCGTGTTCACCTACGGTCAGCTGGCCGCAGCCGCCGCCCTGGTGCCGCCACCCGCCAACGCACCGCTGGTGCCCGACAGCCAGTTCCGCTGCATCGGCAAGACGCTGCCCCGGCCCGACATCCCGCTCAAGGTGGACGGCAGCGCGGTCTACGGGCTGGACGTGCGCGTGCCCGGCATGGTCTACGCCGTCATCAAACACTGTCCGAGCTTTGGCGGCACGCTGGCCGCCACGCCGCCCGTGCCCCCAGGGGCTTATGCGGTGGTGCCCACCCGGGTGGCCGCGGGCACCGGTCGAGGCGCCGAGGCCGTGGGCAACGTCAACGCCGTGGCCGTGGTGGGCCCCACCACCTGGGACGCCTGGCAGGCCGCCAAGCGCCTGACGCCACAGTGGAGCCTGCCGGCCAACACGGCCCGCCTGAACAGCAGCCAGTTCCTGGCCGATGCGCAGGCCCTCATGGCCAGCACCAGCGCCTACTCCGCCACGGGGTCCAACCCGCCCGGCACGGTGTACACGGTGGAGCGCAGCACAGCGGACGCCACCACAGCAATCGCCAACTCGTCCAAGGTGCTGGAAGCCAGCTACTACCTGCCCTACGTCTCACACGCCTGCCTGGAGGTGCTGAACTGCACGGTGGACCATGTGGCCGGCATGCGCTGCGAGGTCTGGGCGCCCACGCAATCAGCCAAGTCGGCCTTGGCGTTGGTGATGGCCCTGACCGGCCTGCCCGAGAGCAAGGTGATCATCCACACCACCTTCCTCGGCGGGGGTCTGGGGCGCAAGGCGGAGCTGGACTTCATCAGCCAGGCGGTGCAGGTGGCCATGGCCGTGGGCCAGCCGGTCAAGCTCATGTGGCCGCGTGAAGAAGACTTCACCCACGACCAGTACCGGCCCATGGGCCTGGTGCGGGTGCGCGCCGGCCTGGATGCCAACGGCTACGTCACGGGCTGGAGCTACCGCAACGTCTCACCCTCCATCCTGGCCCAGCGCGGCGCTGTGCTGGGGGCCAAGGGTGACAGCCAGGGCTACGAGGCCTCGCAAGACCTGCACTACGCCTTTGGCGCTCGCCTGACAGAGTGGGTGCCGCATCCTTCGCCCGTGCCGGTGGGCTTCTGGCGCTCCGTAGGCGCATCCATCAACACGTTTGCGGTGGAGTCGATGATGGACGAACTGGCCGCCGCAGCGGGCCAGGACCCCTACGCCTTCCGACGCGCCCGCTTGAGCGACCCGCGCTGGATCGCTGTGCTGGAGCGGGCGGCGCAACTGTCGGGCTGGGGCACGGCCGCCCCTGCAGGGCGCGCCAGAGGCATCGCCATCGGCGCGGCCTTCAACACCATCGTGGCGCAGGTGGTGGAGGTGTCGGCCACCGCCACCGGCCCCAAGGTCACGCGGGTATGGGTGGCGGTGGATTGCACCTTGGTGGTCAACCCCAGCTCGGTGGAGGCGCAGATCGTGGGCGGCGTGGTGCATGCCCTCAACGCCACCCTCTACGGCCAGCAGACCTTCGTCAACGGCGCAGCGCAGGCCAGGAACTTCAACAGCAACCGCATGATCCGGCTGAGCGAAATGCCGCAGGTGCAGGTGGCGCTGATGCCATCGCAGAGCACCGACCGCACCCGGCCGCTGGGAGGGGTGGGCGAACTCGGCGTCCCCACCTTCGCGCCCGCGCTGGCCAACGCCTGGGCGCGGCTGAGCGGTAAGCGGGTGCGCTCATTGCCCTTCTACCCGGGGGCGACGATGGGGGGCTGAGTCTGGCCCGCGGTCCCCAAGGCCGCGAGGTCATGCATCGGCCCCTCAGGCCGCCGTGCACGCGCAGCAGGCGCGCCAGCCAAGAACTTCGGGTGCGCGCTGCATTCCCCCTGGTTATGCCCCGGGATTGAGCATTCATTGGCCAGGGACGGGTCGGGCGCCTAGATTGCGGCACCGTGAACGACACCCCACGCCCTCACGACCCGCGCGCTCCATCCAATGCCGCCCGCCCGGCAGGCGCCGACATCCCGCTTGGCACGGCGGCGCTGACGGCCACCGAGTCCCCAGCCGCCGAGCACGCGGATCTCGACCTCTACGACACGCCTGAACTGCTGGCCGCGCTGGTGGGCGCGCAGCGGCGCGCCGTGCAGGCCGTGCAGGCCGCCAGCGAGGGTCTGGCCCAGGCCGTGGACGCCGCCTTGCCGCGCATCCGCGCCGGCGGCCGCCTGCTGTACGCCGGCGCCGGCACGTCCGGCCGCCTGGGTTTGCTGGACAGCGTAGAGCTGCACCCCACCTTCAGCTGGCCGCACGAGCGTGCCCAGGCCCTCATCGCTGGCGGCCCCGGCGCCCTGCTGCAGGCCGTAGAAGGCGCCGAGGACGACGAGGCCCAGGGTGCGGCCGATCTGGCCGCCCTGTCCCCCGGCCCCAACGATGTGGTGCTGCTGCTGGCGGCTTCCGGCACCACGCCCTGGGTGCTGGGCGCGCTGCGGGCCGCCCGCGCGGCTGGGGCGCTGACCATCGGCCTGGCCAACAATCCCGTCTCCCCACTGGCCGCACAGGCCGAGATCGGCCTCACCCTGGACACCGGGCCCGAGCTGGTGTCGGGCAGCACGCGGCTGAAGGCCGGCACGGCGCAGAAGATCGCGCTGAATGCCTTCTCCACCGCCCTGATGGTGCGGCTGCACAAGGTGTACGGCAGCCTGATGGTGGACCTGCGGCCCACCAACGCCAAGCTGCGAAGGCGCGCGGTGCGGCTGGCGGCCCTGGCTTCAGGGGCCGACGAGGCTGCCGCGCAGCAGGCGCTGGTGGAGGCGGGCTGGCGCGTCAAGACCGCCATCGTGGCCTTGCGCCGCGGGGTGAGCGCGCACGAGGCGCAAGGCCTGTTGGACGCCGTGGATGGCAGCGTGCGCTCCGCCTTGGCTGAACGACACTCGGCGGCATGAGCTCCCCCTGGCGCTGGATCCCCACCCTGTACTTCGGGCAGGGACTGCCCTACGTGGTGGTGATGACGCTGTCGGTGGTGATGTACAAGAACCTGGGCATCGACAACACCGCCATCGCTTTGTACACGAGCTGGCTGTACCTGCCCTGGGTGATCAAGCCGCTGTGGTCGCCGCTGGTGGACCTGCTGGGCACGAGGCGTGGCTGGGTGGTGGGTCTGCAGTTCTTGGTCGGTGCCGCGCTGGCTGGCGTGGCCCTGACCCTGCCGCTGCCGGCCTTCTTCCAGATGAGCCTGGCCGTGTTCTGGCTCATGGCCTTTGCCTCGGCCACCCACGACATTGCCGCCGATGGCTTCTACATGATGGCGCTAAAGCAGCACCAGCAGGCCGCTTTCGTGGGCATCCGCAGCCTGTTCTACCGCGTGTCGATGATCGCGGGCCAGGGCGGCCTCGTCTACCTGGCCGGCCGCCTGGCCGAAACCACCGGGCAGGTGGTGCTGGCCTGGCAGGTGGTCCTGGGCCTGCTGGCCGTGACCTTCCTGCTGCTCTTCGCCTGGCACCGGGCTGTGCTGCCCCGGCCTGCAGAAGACCAACCCCACCTGCGCCTGGGGGCGGGCGGCAGGCGGCCGCAGATATCCGGTCAAGCCAGTCAGCCCGGTGAGCACGACCAACCCCTGCAACCCAGCCCGCAGCCCGCCACGGCCAGCGCGCTGTGGAGCGGCTTCGTCGAAACCTTCGTCACTTTCTTCCGCCGCCGCGACATCGCGCTGGTGCTGGCCTTCTTGCTGCTGTTCCGCCTGGGCGAGGCGCAGCTGGTCAAGCTGCTGGCGCCCTTTCTGCTGGACAACCGCGCACAGGGCGGGCTGGGGTTGTCCACCGCGCAGCTGGGCATCGCCTACGGCACCTTTGGCGTGGCCGCGCTCACGCTGGGCGGGCTGCTGGGTGGGCTGACCATCTCACGCTTTGGCCTGAAGCGCTGCCTGTGGCCCATGGTGGCCGCCATCCACACACCCAACCTGCTGTACGTGGCACTGGCCCTGTGGCAGCCCGACAGCCTGGCCCTGGTGACGGCTGCCGTGGCGGCCGAGCAGCTGGGCTACGGCTTCGGCTTTGCGGCCTACCTGATGTTCATGATCCACGTGGCGGAAGGCGAACACAAGACAGCCCACTACGCGCTGTGCACCGGCTTCATGGCATTGGGCATGATGCTGCCGGGCATGGTCAGCGGCTGGCTGCAGCAGCAGATGGGCTACACCACCTTCTTCATCTGGGTCTGCGTGGCCACCCTGCCCTCGGTGGCAGTGGCGGCGATGTTGAAGATTCCGCCCGAGTTCGGCCGCAAGCAAGAAGAGGCTGACGCGAGCGCTGCGGCCCCATCGCAAGCCGTCACGGGCACTCCCCCCATCGCCCCATCGTCCACTTCGAGCCCCAAGACATGACCGCGCCCCCCCTGCCACCCACCTCGCAGGAGCGCCTGGCCTCGCTGGACGCGTTTCGCGGCTTTGCCATTGCGGGCATGGTGCTGGTCAACAACCCGGGCGACTGGTCGCACCTGTACTCGCAGCTCGCCCACGCCGCCTGGCACGGCTGGACCTTCACCGACTGGATCTTTCCGTTCTTCCTGTTCATTGTGGGCGTGTCCATGACGCTGTCCACGCAGCGCCGCCTGGCCCTGGGCGACAGCCGCGCGGCCCTGCTGCGCAGCCTGGCGCGGCGTGCGCTCGTGATCTTTCTGGTGGGCTTCACGCTCAACCTGATCCCACACTTCAACTGGGGCGCTGTGCGCATCCCCGGCGTGCTGCAGCGCATCGCCCTGTGCACGCTGCTGGCCGCACCGCTGGTGCTGTGGTGCGGCTGGCGCGGGCAGGTCAAGGCGCTGCTTGGGCTCTTCGCCGTTTATGCCGTGCTGATGCTGGCCGTGCCCGTGCCGGGGCCCGACGGGGTGGTGGCCACTGGGCTGCTGCAGCCCGGGCGCGACACCGGCGCCTGGCTGGACCGTGCGCTGCTCTCCGGGCACCTGTGGGTGCAGTCCAAGACCTGGGACCCGGAGGGCCTGCTCAGCACCCTGCCCGCGGTGGGCACGGTGCTGTTTGGTGTGCTCACCGGCCACGTGCTGGCCTGGCGTGCGGAGGCCGCGCACAAGACGGTGTGGATGCTGCTGGCGGGCCTGGCGCTGCTGTGGCTGGGCGCCATCCTGGATGTGGTGCTGATGCCCATCAACAAGGCCTTGTGGACGCCGTCCTACGCCGTGTTCATGGCCGGCTGGGCGCTGCTGGTGTTCGGAGCTTTCTACTGGCTGATGGACGGTGCGCCGCAGGCCCGGGTGCGCGCTGCAGCGGCGCGGTGCTCCCAGCCGCTGGTGATCTACGGCATGAACGCGCTGTTCATCTTCGCGCTGTCGGGCTTCATCGCCAAGATGATGGGGTTCATCAAGATCCCGGTGGCGGCGGCCGCCGCAGGCGCAGGCACAGCCGCTGCCGGAACTGCAGGCGCCGCAGCCGCAACGGCCACCGCCACAGGTGCCTCCACGACGGTCTCGCTCAAAGCGTGGCTGTACGCACCGCTGAAGGCGCTGCCGTTGGAACCCGTGCAGGCCTCGCTGCTGTGGGCCCTGCTGTTCAACGCCGCCATGTTCATCGTGGCCTGGGCGATGTGGAAGAAACGATGGTTCATCAAGGCCTGAGTCCTCTGGAGGCGGCGCTGGCCGCACAGGTCGCCGCGGCGCAACCTACCCGGCGCCAGGTGCTGGGCCTGGCCGGGGTGGGTCTGGCCACCCCCTGGCTGGCCGGCTGCGCGAGCCCGGCGCCACACGAGCCCGGCAGTGGCGCGCCCCAGGGCAGCGCGGGCGGTACTTCTGGCGCCTCCCCCGCTTCTGTCAACAGTGCCGGGCCACAAGCCCCGCCCGCCGACACCCCACCGCCCATCGCCCGCGAGTTCCGCGCCGCCTGGGTGGCCACCGTGGCGCACATCGACTGGCCCAGCAAGCGCGGCCTCACCGCCGCGCAGCAGCGCGCCGAGATGCTGGAGCTGCTGGACAAGGCGCAAAGCATCGGCTTGAACGCCATCATCCTGCAGGTGCGCCCGGCCGCCGACGCCCTGTATCCCTCCGCGCTGGAGCCCTGGTCGGAGTACCTGACTGGCGCCAGCGGCCGGCCGCCCGACACCCCCTGGGACCCGCTGGCCGAGTGGGTGGAGCAGTCGCACCGGCGAGGGCTGGAGCTGCACGCCTGGTTCAACCCTTACCGTGCACGTCACACCTCGGCCACCACAGCGCTGGCGGCCAACCACCTGGCCAACACGGAGCCCGGTGTGGTCAAGCGCTACGGCGAGCTGCTGTGGATGGACCCGGGCGAACCCCGCGCCGCGCAGCGCATGGTGGACGTGGTGCTGGACGTGGTGCAGCGCTACGACATCGACGGTGTGCACATCGATGACTACTTCTACCCCTACCCCATCAAGGACGCGCAGGGGCGCGAGATCCCCTTCCCTGACGAGCCCTCCTGGCAGCGTGCCGGCGCTCCTGCCGACCGCGCCACCTGGCGCCGCGCGCAGGTAGACAACCTGATCGAGCGCCTGCATGCGGCCATTCACGTGGCCAAGCCCTGGGTGCGCTTTGGCATCAGCCCGTTCGGCCTGCCCCGGCCCGACCGCCGCCCGCCCGGCATCACCGGCTTCAGCCAATACGACCAGCTTTATGCCGACGTGGAGCGCTGGCTCAGCGAGGGGTGGCTGGACTACCTGGCGCCGCAGCTGTACTGGCCCATCGCGCAGACGGCGCAAGCCTTCCCCGTGCTGCTGGACGCCTGGCTGCGCGACAACCCCAGAGGACGCCACATCTGGGCGGGCCTGTTCACCAGCCGCATCGGCGACAAGCAACGCGCTTACGCGCCGCAGGAAGTGCTGGACCAGATCGCCGTGGTGCGCGAGCGCACCGCCAGCAACCCGCTGGCCAACGGCCACATCCACTTCAGCATGGTGGCCCTGGCCGCCAACCGTGAGGGCGTGGCCGACCGTCTGCGTGAAGACCCCTACGCGCAGCCGGCGCTGCCACCCGCCACACCTTGGCTGGCCGAGCCACCACCCGCACGGCCCGAGGTCACGATCACGCCGATGGGGTCGTCAGGGGCTGTCAGGGTCAGCTGGCAGGCGCCAGCGGGCAGCCCGCCTTGGCGGCATGTGGTGCTGCAGGTGCGCAGGAGCGGGCGGTGGGAGACCAGGTTGATGCCGGCTGCAGGCGCTGGCGCGCATCAGCTAGACAAGGTGACTGAACGCGCAGTGTTGTGGGTCGTGGGCAGGACCGGGATCGCCAGCGCGAAGGCCAGTTGGGCCCGCGTCGCCGATGGGTGAGCCCAAGACTGTCACATCCTGCATTCAAGACAGGAGGTGGCCCCCATCGGATCACGAGCCAGACCTTTCATGGCCACTTGCTTGTCGGTCAAATGGGGGTCACATCGCTTGACATTCGATCACCGCCGCAATGAACATGAAGACCACTGGTCTTCGTAGCGGCTTGGCCGTCATCATTCGCGTTCGGACACGATTCACGCGACATCTTGTGGCTCACCATGCGCTTTCTGTTCCTCCATCAGAACTTTCCCGCACAGTTTGTCCACATAGCACCGGCCTTGGCAAGTCAGGGGCACGAAGTGGTGGCCCTTGGCACGCAGCGACCGCGCGCCAGAATGCCAAGTGTCCGCATGCTGAATCACCGGCCGGTACCTCCAACACACATTCAGGCTTCCGCTGATCCGTTCATCCAGGAGTGGGGCGCAAAGAGCGCACGCGCTGAATCGGCAGCTGCCGCCATGGTGGCACTAAAGGCGGAAGGCTTCATTCCCGATGTGGTCTTCGGGCATCCCGGCTGGGGGGAAATGCTCTACGCCAGAGACGTCTTTCCAAAGAGCCGCCACCTCGTGTTCGCCGAGTACTACTACGGTACGGATGGTGGGGACTCGTTTTTCGATCCAGAGTTCCAGCCCGGCGGGCCTGACTTGAAGGCCCTGCAGCGCATTAGGCTGAAGAACACGCACCTGCTGCATGCCTTGGCCAGTTGCGATGAAGCCGTTTCGCCCACCTATTTCCAGAAAAGCCGGCATCCGGCAGCATTTCTGGAACGCATTCGAGTGATCCACGACGGCATCGATACGGATCTTTTCCAACCCAACCCTCGGGCAAGTGTCAAGCTGCAGCAAGCTGAGGTGGAGCTCAGGCCGGGCGATGAGGTGGTCACCTTCGTGGCTCGCCAGCTAGAGCCGTATCGCGGATACCACACATTCATGCGGTGTCTGGAGCGATTACAGAGGCTCAGGCCTCAAGCCCGGGTCGTGATCGTCGGTGGCCACGACACGGCCTAAGGCGCCCGACCTCCAGCAGGCAAGACCTGGAAGGGTATCTTCCTGAATGAAGTGAAGTACGCGCTGGACCTGTCACGCATCCACTTTGTCGGGCAGGTTCCGCACTCCCTACTTCAGCAACTGCTGCAGGTGTCGGCCGTACACACGTACCTCACCTACCCATTCGTGCTGTCATGGTCCATGCTGGAGGCGATGAGCCAGGGAGCTCTGATGGTGGCTTCGCGCACAGCACCAGTAGAGGAAGTGATCGAGCACGGTCAAAACGGGCTGCTGGTCGACTTCTTCGACCACCTTGCACTGGCCGACACCTTGGCTGACGCCCTGGAAAGACGTGCAGCATTGAAACCGTTACGAACCGCGGCTCGGCAAACCGCGCAGGAGCGCTATGACCTTCGTCGGGTTTGCCTACCGGCCATGATGGCGTTTGTGCTCGGCTTTACATGAACGGGATGAATCCGCCGCGTCTGCCGCGAGTGGCACTACAAGTGTGAATTCGCCGCCGACAGCGCAACCTACTGGGAACAACAGGTCCCGCTCGAGTGCGCCCTAGCAGGGAATCGAGGACCCGGCAATACCTCTACTTCGCAAGTGACGTGACCAAGTCGCGGGGGATCCCATAAACATGGGAAGGACGAGTTGCATCGTAAGAGAAAGAGTACACCTCTACGTTTGGCTACCGGTTTCCTTCGAAACCACCGACCGCAGGGGAAAACATGTCTGTCATTGACGGTAACAGCAACTCAGAACTGATCACAGGCACGGCAGAGGCGGATTCCATTTACGGACAGGGTGGTGACGACACCCTTGCGGGCAATGGTGGGAACGACACTCTCGACGGTGGTTC
>CAYSOD010000086.1:0-11032 GCA_964432385.1 uncultured Rubrivivax sp. | reverse complement strand
CTCATGCCGATCACCGCATTCATCGGCGTGCGGATCTCGTGGCTCATCGTGGCCAGGAACGCACTCTTGGCTTCGTTGGCGGCTTCGGCTTGGGCACGGGCGGCCTCGGCCTGGCGGCGCGATTCTTGTGTCAGACGAAAGAGCTCCGCGTTCTGGATCGCGATCGCAGCATGTCCCGCGAAAGCTTCCAAGAGGGACACCTCCTTGGCATGAAACCCTTCGATGCGTCGACGGGTCACAACGATTGCACCGACGCTTCCGCCGGGCCCGCGCATCGGTACCACCAACAGCGAATAGCCGTGGCCGATTCGCCGGGCGATGTTACGAATGTCTCGGGCCACCCCCTCGTCTAGCAGCACGTCCCTGAACTGGACCGAGTGACCATTGATCAATGCTTGCTCATGCGGAGCACCTCGGACTGGAAAGGGAAACAGGCTCCGGATCACCTCCACCATGCCGGCGGCCTGGTCAGCCTTTACCTCAGGCCCCAAACGAACCTGAAGCAGGTGCACCTGCTCTTCAACGACTTGCTCGACCTGAACAACGTCCAGATCCGGGATGAGTTGAAAGCATTGGGTGATGATGGCCTCGACAACGGGGGTCAGATCAGCTTTCAGGTGGCTCATAACCTGCAAAACCTCGGCCGTGGCAGTCTGGCGCTTCAAGGCTTCCGACAGATCCCGGGTCGCGGTCCGGACTTCCTGAAACAGGCGCTCGTTCTCGATCGCGATCACGGCCTGGTCGGCGAAGGTCTTGAGCAGTGCCTGTTCACTCAGCGTGAATCCGCCAAGTGCCGCGCGCTGCAGAATGATCGAGCCGATGCCTCGCTGACCCTGCATCAACGGCGCCATCATCTGCGAATAGTTCAGACCTGCTTGCTGGGCTACTACACGGACACTTTTTGGCACATCAACGCCGTGCAGCACATCGGGGTAGTTGAGCGTGTTGCCGCCAGCAAACATCTGGGCCGTAGCGCTACCCTCCAGCGCCATCGGGAAGGCCGAGCGCATCCGATCGGTAAGCGTAGCCATATCTGCGTGGCGCCACCCCGGTTGGTCGTCGATTGCGATGAACCGTAAGGCACCTGGCCGCAATTGCCCGTCTTCACCGACCAACAGGATGACCAGAAGCTGGGCATGGATGAGTGGTTGGCAGCTCTCAAGGATCTTGTCCAGGACCGGTTGCGCGTCGGCGAACGAAGTGCTGATGACCTGCAGCACCTCGGCCGTGGCCGCCTGCCGGGCCAGCGCCTGCTGCAAGTCGCGACGCAGACGGGCAATCTCTTCCTGGAGGGCCTGGGTTTCGCTCGAGGACATGCCGCCGATTCTCGTGCTTGCGGAAGTCCCATGGCAAGCTGGAACGGAGGCACCGCCACCCTGGTGGCCAGCAGGCTGTACGCGATGTAGAGGCAGGTGCGCTGCGGCCAGCGGGCGCAGGGCTGAAGATCTTCGGTGCCCGCTGGAAAAGTCCCGACTTCAGCCCGCCACCACCGACACCCCGTGGCTGCCCAGGCGCAGCAGCAAGGCATCGCCCAGCTGCCAAGGGTGGTCCACCTCTGGGGACACCACGAACACCTCGCCCAGCGGTGTGTCCACCGTGAGTTCCAGGAAGCTGCCCAGGTAGGCCATCTTGCGCAAGGTGCCGGTCAGGGCACCCGCTGGGGCCTCAGGGGGCGAGTCCACTGACAGGGCCGTCACCTGCCAGGCTTCAGGCCGCACCGCCACGCGCACCGGGCCGGGTGCGACCGGACGCAGGGGTGTGAAGCGCAAGCTGCCCAGGTGCACCAGCCCCGCTGCATCCACCACCGCCTCGAAGCGCATCGCCTCGCCCATGAACCCGGCTACAAACTCGGTGGCGGGCTGCTCGTAGAGTTGCCGCGGCGTGCCCGCCTGGGCGATGAGGCCGGCATCCATGACGATGATCTGGTCGCTCACGGCCAGGGCCTCGCTCTGGTCGTGGGTGACGTAGGCCACCGTCAGCCGCAGGCGCTGTTGAAGCGCGCGGATCTCCTCTCGCATGCTGCGGCGCAGCCGGGCGTCCAGGTTGGACAGCGGCTCGTCGAACAGCAGCACGCTGGGCTCCAGCACCAGCGAGCGCGCCACCGCCACACGTTGCTGCTGACCACCTGACAACTCACTGGGCAGCCGCTGCTCGAAGCCGGCCAGGCCCACCAGCTCCATGGCAGCACGCGCGCGCTGCGCCGTGGTGTCACGCGACAGACCCTGCACCGACAGGCCGTAGCCCACGTTCTCGATCACGTTCATGTGGGGGAACAGCGCGTAGCTCTGGAACACCATGCTGACGTTGCGCTCGGCCGGGCCCAGCGTGGTGACGTCCTGCCCGTCGATCAGGATGGTGCCGGAGGTGGGCGACTCCAGCCCCGCGATCATGCGCAGCAAGGTGGACTTGCCGCAGCCCGAGGGGCCGAGGATGGTGGTCAGCGTGCCCTTGGGCACCTGCAGGTCGATGCCCTTGACCACCAGGGGCGAACGCGCGTCGCCGTAGCGCTTGGTGACCTGGCGGAATTCAATGCCGAAGGAGCTCATGGCGAGGCTTTCGTGCGGTCGTGAAATGTGAAAGTCATGCGAGGTGAAACCTTGCTGCGCCAAGACTGGGCGTGCGAGAAGCGGTCATCTGCAGCACAGGAGCCCTCTCATTGCACCGCCACCGCACGCCGACCGAGCCGCCGCTCACCCACCAGAAACTGGATCAACGCCGTGGCCAGCGACATCAGCACGATGAGCACGGTGCAGTAAGCCAGCGCCACGCCGTAGTCGCCATTGCCCACGCGGCCGATGATGTAAGTGGTGGCGAGTTCGTACTCCGCGGTGACGAGGAAGATCACCGCCGACACCGTGGTCATGCTGCGCACAAAGCTGTAGACGAGCGCCGCCACCAGCGCGGGCTTGAGCAGCGGCAACACCACCCGGCGTAAGGTGGTGGCCGTGCCCGCGCGCAGCATGGTGCTCGCCTCGTCCAGCGACTTGTCCAGCTGCTTGAAGCTCGCGGTGCCCGCCCTCACGCCCACCGGCAGGTTGCGGAAGATGAAGCACAGCACGATGATGATGCCGGTGCCGGTGAGCTCGAACGGCGGCACGTTGAAGGCCAGGATGTAGCTCACCCCCAGCACCGTGCCGGGGATGGCGAAGGCCAGCAGTGCGCAGAACTCGAAAGCACGCTGCCCGGCGAACTGCGTGCGCGCCAGCAGCCAGCTGATCAGCAGGCCCAGGCCCGCGCACAGCGGCGCAGCAATGGCCGCGAGCTTGAGCGTGGTGAACAGCGAGTTCCAGGCTGTGCCAGCCCAGACCAGCCCGTGCGCGCCCCACTGCAGATCGAAGGCGGTGCGGAAGTGCGCCAGCGTGGGCGTGTAGTCGCGGCCCCAGGTCTGCACAAAGCCGCCGATGAAGGCAAAGACATAGACCACCACCGTGAACAGCAGCCAGGGGCCGGCCGTGGCCAGGCACAACCGGCGCACGCCGTCAGGCAGGGCCATGGCCACGCCGGCATCACCCTTGCCTGACACCGTGGTGTAGTTCGCCCGCCCGAGCACGCGCTGCTGGAGGAAGAACACCGCCAGCGCGAAGCCCGTCAGCACCAGGGCCAGCGACGCAGCGCGCCCCTGGTCGTACTGCGCACCGACGATGGCAAAGAAGATGTCGGTGGACAGCACCGCGTACTGCCCACCCACGATGATGGGGTTGCCGAAGTCCGCGATGCTCTCGATGAAACCCACGAGGAAGGCGTTGGCCAACCCCGGCTTGAGGAGCGGCAGGGTCACGGTCATGAAGGTGCGGATGCGCGAGGCACGCAGCGTCTGCGCCGCCTCCTCCAGGCTGGGCGAAATGCCCTGCACCACGCCGCGCATGATCATGAAGGCAATGGGTGTGAAGGCGAACATCTGTGCCAGCCACACCCCGAAGAGCCCATAGAACCAGCGCGTGGGCGGGATGCCGAAGGCCCACTCCAGGAACTGGTTGACCAGACCGGCACGGCCAAAGAGCAGGATCAAACCCAGGCCCACGACAAACGGCGGCGTGATGATGGGCAGCAGCGCCAGCACGTTCATCGGCTTGCGCCATCGCGCGCTGCCGCGCTCGGCGTACAAGGCGATGAGCGTGCCCATCACCGTGGTGCCGGCCGCCGTCAACAGCGCCAGGAACAGCGTGTTCCAGGCCACGCCGCAGCGCACGCCGCCGGCCAGGCAAGACAGGCCCCACACCCGCTCATGCGCCAGACGCTCCACCAGGGCGGCAAGCGACCAGGCACCCGCCTCGTCCAGAAAGGCCCCCAGCAGGCTGCGCGCCACCGGCAGCGCCACAAACAGCAGCAGCAGGCCCGAGCACAGCACCACAGCACCAGCGACAAACAGGTCACCCCGAAAACGCCCGAGCCGCGCCAGCCCGGCACCCAGCAGGATCAGCAGGCTGAGCAGCACCACCGCCCCACCCAGCCCCAGGCCGATCTGGCCGCGCGGGAGTTCGCCAAACCAGGCATTGAGCAGGTCGAAGCTCCAGCCCCGCAGCCCGACCGTGAAACCGCCGCCCAGCACCACCAGCAGCCCCACTGCCGCAGCCGCCACCAGCACCCGGCCCTGCGCGCGCCCGGCGTGCATGAACCCGGCGGCCAGGGCCAGCATCAACGCGCCAAGCACACCGCCCAGCCAGGTGCGGCCATGCTGGACCATCTGCACCAAGGCCGCGGCCGTCTGTTCGCCACCCCAAACGCCGCGCAGACCGGCCAGCAGTGTCAGGTCCTGAGGAAAGTACCAGGGCAGCAGCGTGCAGGCCAGAAGGCCGAGCACCGCCCAGGCCCGGATGGCACGCTGCGCGGAAAGACCGCGGCGGTTCACTTCGGCGCCTGGGAAACTTCCCGATCCCAGCGGCCAATCAGCCGCGTGCGCTCTTCCTTGGAGCCGAACTTCTTCAGGTCGTAGTTGACGAACTTCATCTCCGCCACGGGCGGCATCAGCGGGTGCAGCGGCGTGTCCTTGCTGGACGGGATGGTGAACGAGCCCGAAGCTGCCGCCAGCGTCTGCGCCGGCCCGGTCAGGGACCAGTCATAGAACCGTTTGGCGTTGTCCAGGTTGCGCGCGCCCTTGACCAGGCTCATGGCGCCGATCTCGTAGCCGGTGCCCTCGCAAGGCACCAGCGTCTTCAAGGGCAAACCAGCCTTGATCTCCCCGGCGGCCAGCGCCAGGAAGCCCACGGCCACCCCGGTCTCGCCCCGCGCGGCGTTCTTTACCGGCCCGGCCCCCGAACGGGTGTACTCGGTGGTGTTGCGGTGCAGCGCCTTCATGTAGTCGAAGGCCGCCTCCTCACCGAACAACTGCACGAAGGTGGCAATCGCCGTGTAGGCCGTGCCCGAGCTGTTCGGGTTGGAGTTCTGAATCTCGCCCTTGTATTCCGGGCGCACCAAATCCTTCCAGCACTTGGGCGGTGCGATCTTCTTGCGCGCCAGCACCTCGGGGTTGTAGGCCAGACCCAGTGGGCCCAGGTACACGGCCGTGGACTTCTGGCCCGCAGCTTGGGCCAGTCTCTGTGCCCAGTCGTGCAGGCGTGCATGCTGAGGCGACTGGTAGGCGAGCGTCAGGTCCTGCTCAGCAGCCTGCAGGTGCGGGTCGCCCGTGCCGCCGAACCAGACATCGGTCTTCGGGTTGGCGCGCTCGGCGTTGAGCTGGGCCAGCACCTCGCCCGTGCTCTTGCGCACCATGTTGACCTTGATGCCGGTCTCCTTCTCGAAGGTGGTGGTCATGAGCGCGCACCACTCCAGTTCCACGCTGCACAGCAGGTTGAGGCTGCCCTTGTCCTGCGCCATCGCGCTGGCACCTGACAGGCACAGCACGGCCGCCAGCCAGAGGTTCTTGTTCATGTCGGCGACTCCATCAGGCCAGGCAAAGACAGGGGTAGGGAACGAGGGCAGCAGAAGACCAAAGCAACGCCTGCGCCGCTCAACGTGGCAGCGAGTTGACGTCCTTCTCCCACTTGCCGATCAGGCGCCGCCGCTCGGCCGACGAGCCGTACTTGGCGTAGTCATAGTCGATGAACTTGATCTTCTTGAAGTCCGGCACGCGGGGGTCGACCTTGGCTGCCTTGTTGGAAGGCAGCTGGAACTGCTTGGCCGCCGCACCCAACTCTTGCGCCGACGCCGTGAGCGACCATTCGTAGAACTTCTTGGCCGCGTCCAGATTGCGCGCACCCTTGATGAGGCTCATGGAGCCGATCTCGGCCCCCGTGCCGTCGCCGGGGGTGATGGTCTCCACGGGGAAGCCCTGCATCTTCTCGCCCGGGCCATCGTGCACGAAGCTGATCGACACCGAGGTCTCGCCGCGCGCCACCGCCTTGATGGGGGCCGTGCCCGAGCGGGTGTACTGGCTGATGTTGCGGTGCAGCTTCTTCATGTAGTCAAAGGCCTTGTCCTCTCCCATCAGTTGCACCAGCGTGGCCACCATGGTGTAGGCCGTGCCGCTGGAGGCCGGGTTGGCCACCTGGATCTCGCCCTTGTACTCGGGCTTGAGCAGGTCGTTCCAGGTCTTGGGCACAGGCAGCTTCTTCTTGGCCAGCAGCTCGGGGTTGTAGCCAAAGCCCAGCGGGCCGGAGTAGATGCCTACCGTGCGGAACTTGCTCTGCGCCGCCTGCTGCTGCGCCCAGGCGTGCAACTGCGGCAGGCTCGCCGACTTGTACTCCAGCGTGAGGTCTTGCTCTGCGGCCTGCAGGTGCGGGTCGCCCGTACCTCCAAACCACAAGTCGGTCTTGGGGTTGGCTTTCTCGGCGATCAATTGCGCCAGGGCCTCACCTGAACCCTTGAGCGACATGTTGACCTTCACGCCTGTGGTGCGCGAGTACACCGTCTGCATCAGGTTGCACCACTCGGCCTGCACCGAGCAGATCACGTTGATCTGGCCAGCGTCCTGGGCGGTGGCGGGCAAGGTGGCGCCGGTGGCCATCACGGCCAGGGCCAGCAGGGTCTTCTTCATGGCGAGAACTCCAGGTGATGTGACGGAATTGTGACGATGGTAGCCAGACGGTGGGCCTCCTCGCGACAGGGCTTTGTCCGTGAAAACCCGTGACCATCAGGCGCAAAGACGCAACACCTGCACGCCGCGATAATCGCAACATGACGGTTACACGCACGACAGGTACTGGTTATCGGGTCGTCAGTGGCGCACTGGCGCTCCTGTTGTCGGCTTGTGCGACGGTACCGTCGCCTGGACCCGTGTCGGCGTCCAACCCCATCGAAGCGCCTGCCGCGCGTGTTTCAGGCAGCGCCGCCAACCGCAGCAAAGAGCTGTCGTCTTACCACTGGGTCAACCGGTTGACCTGGGGCGCGTCAGCTTCCGCCGTAGCGCAGATGGCCGGGCGGCACCCCGCGGCACTGCTCGAAGACCAACTTGCCCCAGGGCTGGCCACGCTGCCTGCCGCCGCACAGTCGCAAATCGACGCCCTTACCCTCAGCCAGCAACCTTTCACCACCCTGGTGTTCGACCTGGAACAACGCCGCCGTACGGCCGACGCCCTGAAGAACGACGAGGAAAAACGCGCAGCGCAGCAGGCTTACCAGCAGGAGCTCACGCGCCTGGCACGCGAAGCCGCCACACGCCACCTCCTGCGGGCGCTGTATTCCCCCCGCCAGCTGCAGGAGCAGATGACCTGGTTCTGGCTGAACCATTTCAGCGTGTTCCAGAACAAAGCCAACATCCGCGCCATGGTGGGGGACTACGAAGACAGCGCCATCCGCCCGCATGCGCTGGGCCGTTTTCGGGATCTGCTGGGGGCCGCAACTCTGCACCCGGCCATGCTGATCTACCTGGACAACGTGCAGAACGCCGTCAACCGCAGCAACGAGAACCTGGCACGTGAGCTCCTGGAGTTGCACACGCTGGGTGCCGGCGGGCCCTACACCCAGAAGGACGTGCAGGAACTGGCGCGGGTGCTGACGGGCGCGGGTATCAATCTCACCAGCACCAACACCCCCGTGGTGCGACGCGAACTGCAAGGCGACTATGTGAGGCGCGGCGTGTTCGAGTTCCACCCCGGCCGGCACGACTACAACCCGAAGGCCCTGCTGGGGCAAGCCTTGCAGCAGCGTGGCCTGGCCGAGGTGGAGGAGGCGCTGGACCGCCTGGCGCGGCACCCGGCCACAGCGCGCCACATCAGCCGCAAGCTGGTGCAGTATTGGCACTCAGACCAGCCCTCACCCGCCCTGGTTGAGCGTGTCGCCCAGGCGTTCTTGGCTTCAGACGGCGACCTGGCCGTGGTGCTGCGCACGCTGCTGACTTCACCCGAAGTCACGCAGGCCGAGGGCCGCCAATTCAAGGACCCCATGCGCTTCGTGGTCTCGGCCCTGCGCCTGAGTCACGACGACCGGGTGATCCTGAACACCGGGCCGGTGCTGTTCTGGCTCAACCGCCTGGGCCAGCCTCTCTACGGGCGTCAGACCCCCGACGGCTGGCCCCTGGACGAAGCCGCCTGGTCCAGCCCGGGACAGATGGCGATGCGATTCGAGGTGGCGCGTGCCATCGGCTCGGGGGCGGGAGGGCTGTTCGGCAGCCCGGGGTCAACGCCGCCGCCAACACCGCCGGACGCCGTGACGACTTCGCCGTCGCGCGTTCTGTACACCCAGTGGCTGCAGCACCACCTGGGCCCTGGCACCCGCGCCGCCTTGGCGCAAGCCAGTTCGCCCCAGGAATGGACCACCTTCCTGCTGTCCTCGCCCGAATGGATGCGGCGCTGACGCGCGCCCAAGGAGCCCTCATGCAACGACGACACCTCCTGCGGGGCCTGGCCAGCGCGGGCCTGAGCCTGGGCGGCGGCCAGCTGTGGGCGGTGGGCGAGGCGCAGCCCTGCTTTCTGATGGTGTTCCTGCGCGGCGGGTACGACGCGGCCAACCTGCTGGTGCCGGTGAGCAGCAGCTTCTACTACGAGGCCCGGCCCACGATTGCGGTGGCCCGCTCGGGCACGCAGGAGGCCTCAGCTCTGGAGCTCACCGCCGACTGGGGCCTGCACCCGGCGCTGCGTGACAACCTGCACCCGCTGTGGAAGCAGGGCGAACTGGCCTTCATTCCCTTTGCGGGCTCGCACGACGTCTCGCGCAGCCATTTCGAGACCCAGGATGGCATCGAGCTGGGCCAGCCGCTGGAAGGCATGCGCAACTACCGCTCGGGCTTCATGAACCGGCTGGCCGCCACGCTCAAGGGCGTGGATGCCATGGCCTTCACCGACCGGCTGCCCCTGGCCTTTCAAGGCGAAGTCCAGGTGTCCAACACGGTCTTGAGGGCCTTGTCCCGACCGGCGGTGGACGCGCGCCAGAGCCAGATCATCAGCGCCATGTACCAAGGCACCGCACTGGCCGGCGCCGTGAACCAGGGCTTTGCAGCACGCGACGAAGTGATGCGCGAAATGGCCGCCGAGATGGACGCCGCCAGCCGCAACGCCATCAGTGCCCGCGGCTTCGAGCTCGAGGCCCGGCGCATTGCCCGGCTCATGAAGGGCCGGCATCGGCTGGGGTTCGTCGATGTGGGCGGCTGGGACACGCATGTGGCGCAAGGCGGCGCCACAGGGCAGCTGGCCAACCGCCTGGAGGAACTGGGTCGCGGCCTGGCCGCGTATGCGCAGGAGATGGGCAGCCGCTGGCGCGATACGACGGTGGTGGTGGTCAGCGAGTTCGGCCGCACCTTCCGCCAGAACGGCAACAACGGCACCGACCACGGACATGGCAGCGTGTACTGGGTGCTGGGTGGCAGCGTGCGCGGCGGCCGGGTGGTGGGTGAGCAGGTCGCCGTCACGCCCAACAACCTGTTTCAAAACCGGGACTACCCCGTACTGAACGAAGTTCGCGGTTTGCTCGGCGGGCTGCTGCAGCGCCAGTTCGGCCTGAACGCTGCTGAGGTGGCGGCGGTATTTCCGCAGGCCGAGCGCCGGGATCTGGGGCTGCTGTGAGCCCCTGCGAGGCGCCTCGCACTGACGCACCGCCGTCCCGTTGACCCGCCCTTGAAACCCATGCATCATTCGCCGCGTAACAAAATTACATGGCGAGACCGCGGCTCGGGTTGAGACGCCTCGCCAGGCGACGTCTCATGTCCTTCGATCTCGTCTTTTTCGGCGGCACGGGTGACCTCACCTGGCGCAAACTGATGCCGGCCTTGTTCCAAGCCTTCCGGCACGGCAAGCTGCCTCAGGGCGGGCGCATCCTGGCGGTGGCGCGTGACGAGCGCACGGACGAGGCCTACCGTCAGTTCATCCGCGAGCGCTTCGTGGAGGTGGAGCCGTCCAAGCGGCCCAATGACGAAGAGTTTGAGCGCTTTGCTCAACTGCTGCATTACCGGCGCATGGACCTGTCCAAGCCGGAGCATTACGCCGGCCTGAAGGCCTGGCTGGACGCGCGCGGCGCTG
Organism: uncultured Rubrivivax sp.; assembly: GCA_964432385.1. Classification (GTDB taxonomy): domain Bacteria; phylum Pseudomonadota; class Gammaproteobacteria; order Burkholderiales; family Burkholderiaceae_C; genus Rubrivivax. Next base: position 644 of record CAYSOD010000086.1, on the reverse strand, counting down.
ACACCTGCGTGCTGTACCTGGCCACCAGCCCCTACCTCTTCCCGGTGATCTGCGAGCAGCTCGGTGCGGCCGGGCTCAACGCCCCGAACGTGCGCGTCGTACTGGAAAAGCCTCTGGGCCACGACCTGGACAGCGCCCTGCAGATCAACCGCGTGGTGCGTTCGGTGTTCCGCGAACAGCAGGCCTTCCGTATCGACCACTACCTCGGCAAGCCGGCCGTGCAGAACCTGATGGCGCTGCGCTTTGGCAACGCATTGTTCGAGCCGCTCTGGCGGCGCGAGAGCATCGCCAACATCCAGATCACGCTGGCCGAATCGATGGGCGTGGGCACGCGCGGTGACTACTACGACAAGACCGGCGCCCTGCGCGACATGATCCAGAACCACGCGCTGCAGCTGCTGACCATGATCGCCATGGAGCCGCCCAGCACCAGCGACGCCGACGCCATCCGTGACGAGAAGCTCAAGGTGCTGCGCTCGCTCAAGCCATTCACCGCCGAGACGGTGCTGCGCGACGTGGTGCGTGGCCAGTACAAGGCGGGCACGGTGCAGGGCGACCCGGTCAAGGGCTATCTGGAGGAGGTGAAGGTCCCGGCCGGGAGCCCCTGCGAGACCTTCGTGGCCCTGCGTATCGAGGTGCAGAAC
>CAYSOD010000085.1:0-11073 GCA_964432385.1 uncultured Rubrivivax sp. | reverse complement strand
GTATTGGTGGACAGCTTCAGCGACGGGCTGGGCGCGCAGCCGTAGGCCGAGCCACGGCCGGTGGTGAAGCAGATGAGGTTGGCCCCACCCGCCACCTGGCCCGTGGCCGAGACCGGGTCGTAGCCCGGCGTGTCCATGTAGACGAAACCACGGGCCTTCACACTTTCAGCAAACTCCACCACGTCCACCAGATTGGTGGTGCCGCTCTTGGCAATCGCGCCCAGACTCTTTTCCAGGATGGTGGTCAGCCCGCCGGCCTTGTTACCGGCTGAAGGGTTGTTGTCCATCTTCATGCCGTTACGCGCGGTGTAGGCCTCCCACCAGGCGATGCGAGTCAGCAGCTTGTCGGCCACTTCGCGGCTCACGGCGCGGCGCGTGAGCAGGTGCTCGCCGCCGTAGATCTCGGGGGTTTCCGAGAGGATGGCCGTGCCGCCGTGGCGTACCAGGCGGTCCACCGCGGCGCCGAGGGCCGGGTTGGCGCTGATGCCCGAGTAGCCGTCGCTACCGCCACACTGCAGACCGACGGTCAGGTGGCTGGCGGGCACCGGTTGGCGCTTCACGCGGTTGGCGTGGGGCAGCATCTTCTTGATGAGCTCCACACCGCGAGCCACCGTCCTGGCGGTGCCGCCCGTGTCCTGGATGCTGAAGGTCTGCAGGTTCGCACCTTCTTCCAGCCCTTCCTGGGCGATCAGACCCTGAATCTGGTTGGTCTCGCAGCCCAGGCCCACCACCAGCACGGCCGCGACGTTGGCATGTCGCGCATAACCGCCCAGCGTGCGGCGCAGCACCAGCAGTTCCTCACCGGCGCTGTCGGTGGCGCAGCCCATGCCGTGCGTCAGTGCCACCACGCCGTCTACGTTCGGGTAGTCGGCCAAGGCCTCCGGGCGGATGTCGCGGCGGAAGTGGTCGGCAATGGCGCGCGCGGCGGTGGCCGAGCAGTTCACGCTGGTCAGCACGCCGATGTAGTTGCGCGTGGCCACCCGGCCATCGGCGCGCACGATGCCCTCGAACATGGCCGGCGTCTCCACGTAGGCCGTGGGCACGGCGCCCGCGCCTGGCTCATGGTGACGCGCGAAGTCGGCGTACGCCAGGTTGTGCACGTGCACATGCTGGCCGGGCGCGATGGCCTGCGTGGCGTGTCCGATGATCTGGTCGTAGCGCCGCACCGCCTCGCCCGCGGCGATGGCCTGGGTGGCCACCTTGTGGCCGGGTGGCACCAGCCCGGCCACGGTCACGCCTTCATCGGCCAGCACCGTGCCGCCCAGCAGCTGGCGCCGGGCGATGACGACGTTGTCGCGGGGGTGGATGCGGATGGTGGGGGCGACCAGCGACACGTGAATTCTCCTGATCTGATGTGGATCACCGGCTCATCGCCCCGTAGACCAGGTCCTGCACCTGCTCTCGGTAGTACTTGCGCAGTTCGCCTGGCGCCGCGGTACCGAAGGCAACCACCAACTGCTCCTTGGGATCCGCAAAGAAGCCCGTGCCGTTGGCACCGTTCCAGCTGAACTCTCCCGGGCTGCCGGGAACCGCAGCGACACCAGCCTGCATGCGAACGGCCACGCCAAGCCCGAACCCATAGCCTGCACGGTGAGGCTCAACGTTGGCGACGTTGTTCTGGATGGCGCTGCCGAGATGGTCGCTGATCATCATGCGTACCGATGCTGGGCTCAAAACCTGCGCGCCCTCCAAACTGCCTCCGTTGACCAGCATCTGGCCGAAGCGGAGGTAGTCCCCCATGGTGCCGAAGGCGCAGGCGCCCGCGCAGTCAAACGTGGCGGGGCGCTGCAGCGCGGCGATCGACTGCGGCTTGCCGTCCAATGGGTTCAGGGGGAAGGGCCGTGCCACGCGTGCCATCTGCGACTCTGTGGGACGGAACGTGCTGTCAGTCATCTTCAAGGGCTTCCACACCGTGTCGGCGAGGTGGCCTCCCAGGGTCTTGCCAGTAATCTTCTCGACGACGGCTCCAAGCACATCGAACGAGAGGCTGTACTCGTACACGGTTCCTGGCTGATAGACGAGCGGCAACTTGCTCAGTTGATCCACCATCTGAGTTGCGGTGCCCATGACCTGGGCCGCTCCGCCACTGGGCCACAAGGCGGCTATCGGGCTGCTGCTGTCTGGACGACCCCCGTAGGTCATGCCTGCGGTGTGACGGAACAGATCGTGGATCAGGATGGGCCGCTTCTGCGCCTCCAGCCTGAACTTGCCGTCTGGCGTGGGCACACCCACCTGCATGGTGCCGAAGGCGGGGAAGTGGTCGGCCAGTTTCCCCTGCAGCGGCAGCCGACCCTGCTCTGTCAGTGCCAGCGCCCCAACAGCTGCCTGTATCTTGGTCATCGACGCCAGTTGGAAGATGGTGTCTGTGGTCATGGGCGTACCCTTGACGGGGTCCGCCTGTCCAAAGGCCTTGAAGTACACCAACTTGCCCTGGCGGGCGATGGCCACCACAGCCCCCGGCACTCGCTTGCGCTCGATCTCGCTGGCGAAGAAGGTGTCAATGTTTTTCAGGCGCTCTGCGGAGAAGCCCACGCTATCGGGCGTGGCAGCGGGCAAAGGCTGGGCGTATGCCGGAGCTCCAACGAGGCAGATGGCGACCGCAACGGCGGTCAAGGTCGAGCGTGAACTCACAAGGCGTCTCCTCAAGATGTGGCGGGGGCGGGGGTGCACCGCCCACGGCCTGGCGGCCGGCGGCTGTGCGAACTTGGCGTGGGTCGGGATCAAGCGTCGATCAGCGCCGGATCCCAAGCGTGCACGGTCTGCTGCTGCTCGCCCAGCTTCTCGATGCCCAGGCGCATCACGTCGCCGGGCTTGAGGAAGACCGGGTTGGGCTTGGCGCCCAGGCCCACGCCGGGCGGCGTGCCGGTGGTGATCAGGTCGCCAGGATAGAGCGTCATGAAGCGGCTGACGTAAGCCACGAGCTGGGCCACGCCGAAGATCATCGTCTTCGTGCTGCCGTTTTGCCAGCGGTGGCCGTTGACCTCCAGCCACATGGACAGGTTCTGCGGGTCGCCCACTTCATCGGCCGTCACCATCCACGGGCCCACGGGGCCGAAGGTGTCGCAGCCCTTGCCCTTGTCCCAGGTGCCGCCACGCTCGATCTGGTATTCGCGCTCGGACACGTCATTGACCACGCAATAACCCGCCACATGCTTCAACGCATCGGCTTCGCTGACGTAGCGCGCCGTGCTGCCGATGACCACGCCAAGCTCGACCTCCCAGTCGCTCTTGACCGAACCTTGCGGCAGCACGACGTCGTGGTTGCAGCCCACCGCAGCGCTGTTGGGCTTCATGAAGATGATCGGCTCCTTCGGGATCGGAGCGCCTGTCTCGGCGGCATGGTCGCTGTAGTTCAGGCCGATGCAGATGAACTTGCCCATGCCGCTCCACGGCACTTGCAGTTCGCCCTGGGGGACCACCGGCAAGGTACCGGGGTCGACGCTGGCCAGCGCGGCCAGACCCGCAGGCGATAGGGTGGCGGGGGTGATGTCAGGCATCAGCGCGCTGAGGTCGCGCACCTGGCCTTGAGCGTCGAGCAGACCGGGGCGGGCATGGCCCTTGGGGCCGTGACGAAGGAGCTTCATGTGGGGTCTTCCAAAAAGTGCAGGGGAGTGAGAGTTTCAGGATTCAGGTGCGGACGGTCAGAGCGTCCAGCCCCCGTCGACGACGAGCAGCGTGCCGCTGGTAAAGCGGGATTCATCGCTGGCCAGGTACAGCGCGGCCGCGGCGATCTCCTCGGCCGTGCCCAGGCGCCCCATCGGCTGGCGCCCGACAAACATGGCCTCTACCTCCTGCAGGCTCTTGCCGCTGGAGGCCGACAGGGCGGTCATGCGGTCGCGCAGCGAGGGCGACTCCACCGTGCCCGGGCAGATGGCATTGCAGCGCACCCCGCTCTTGATGTAGTCCATGGCCACGGCCTTGGTCAGGCCGACGACCGCCGCCTTGCTGGTGCCATAGACGAAGCGGTTGGCCGCGGACTTGATGCTGCTGGCGCCCGAGGATACGTTGATGATGGAGCCGTTGCCGCGCTCCAGCATCTTGGGCAGGAAAGCCTTGGTCGTGCGGAACATGGAGCGCACGTTCAGGTCCATGGCGAAGTCCCACTGCTCCTCGGTGCAGTCGAGCACGGTGTTGTGGTGCACGTAGCCTGCTGCGTTGAAGAGGATGTCCACCTCAGGGTGGCGCAGCCCGGCGTCCGCGATGGCCTTGGCATCCAGTGCGTCCAGCCGCTCCACGGTGAAGGCCGGGTTGCCCTTGAGGGCCGCCATCAGCTCCGTGTTGAGGTCGGTGGCGATGACGTGCGCACCTTCGCGTGCGAAGGCCTCGGCCACGGCGCGGCCAATGCCTTGCCCGGCGGCGGTGACGAAGGCGGTCTTGCCGGAAAGTCGGTTGCTCATGCGGGGGCTCCTGTGGGTCTTGGGGTGTGGAAGGCGCTCGCGCTGCCGCGGTGCTGCCTGCGTGGGGGATTGTCTTTCAGGCCCCGGCGGGGCTCTTTCGAGCCGACTCAGGCCTCAGCCACCAATTGCACCTTGGTGCTGCGTGACTTGTCCAGGGCGAGTTCGAAGGCCTCCTGTGAGCGCGCCAGCGGCAACTGCGCGCTGATGAGCGGCCGTACGTCCACGCGCCGCGTGCGGATGGCCTGCACCGCCCAATCGAATTCCAGGTGCGCCCGGAAGGCGCCTCGGTAGTCCAGCTCCCGCGCCATCAGGCTGTTGGCGGGAAAGGGCAGCTCCGGCGGCAGCGTGCCCACCTGCACGATGCGTCCGCCGCGGCGTGTGGCGGTCAGGCAGGTGGCCAGTGCTGCCGGGCTGCCGGCGGCCTCGATCGAGACCTCGGCGATGTCAGCCAGTTCGGCGGCGCTGACCTGATCGCTGCGCACCGTGCGGTCGGCGCCCACAGTGCGGGCGATGGACAGCGCGCGGTCGTTGATGTCGCAGCAGATCACCTGCGCGGCGCCGGCCAGCCGGGCTGCCAGCACCGTCATGCAGCCGATGGTGCCGCCGCCCGTGACCAGCACGGTTTCGCCCAGCACCGGCCCGGCGCGGTGGATCGCGTGCAGCCCGATCGAAAGGGGTTCGGCGCAGGCGATCTCGCCCAGCGAGATCTCGGGCTCATGGATGGGGGTCAGTTGGCGCTCCCCCATGACAAAGCGTTCGCGGAACATGCCCTGGGCATGCGGGAAGACGCTGGCACTGCCCAGGAAGAACATGTGGCGGCACAGGTTGCCGCGCCCGGCGCGGCAGTAGTCGCAGTGCCCGCAAGGGTGCGACGGGTTGATGGCCACTTTCTGGCCCCGCTGAACGCGGGTGACCTCGGCGCCCACGGCCTCCACCACGCCGGAGGCCTCATGCCCCGGCACCAGGGGCTCGCGCACGACGAAGGCGCCCACCCGGCCTTCCTTGAAGTAGTGCAGGTCCGAGCCGCAGATGCCGCCTGCACCCAGGCGCAGCAGCACGTCGTGCGGGCCCAGGGCCCGGGCCGTCTCCTGCTCCAGTCGCAGGTCATGGGCGGCGTGGATGACACAGGCCAGGGACATCAGGGCTCCAATCGTGGGTCTTCTTGGTGGATCTTGAACGTGGTGGATGCCGGTTCGGGTGTGCTGACCTCTGCGGTGCGCACCCCGCCCTGGAAACCGCCAAACACTCTATGCGCTTCGCCCCAAGGGCGTCAACGCAGGAGTACCCGTACCCACGTGGTGCCGCCAAGGCTGGCCGTCAGTTTGCAAGCGACCTCTCCCCAGATGCAGGGGCAGCCCTAGAATCGCGCCTTCGGTTCTTGCTGAGGGGGCCCGCATGCACATTAATCGTCGATCCGTCCTCGCGGGCCTGGCGTTGGCGCCCACGGCCACAGCGTTCAGTTCCCAGGCCTGGGCCTTGAGCAAACCTGCAGGGCCCGTGGTCCTCACGCTGCGCGGCAAGGTCAGCATCTCCAACGAGGGCGGCACCGCAAACTTCGACATGGCGATGCTGGAGCGCATGGCGCAGCGCAGCATCACCACCCGCACTCCCTGGTACGAAGGCCCGCGCAAGTTCACGGGCCCCTTGCTCAGGGATGTGCTGCAGGCCGCAGGGGCCCAGGGCGCCACCTTGCGCGCCATCGCGTTGAACGACTACAAGGTCGACATCCCCTTCGACGATGCGATGAAGTTCGACGTGGTGATGGCGCGCTTGCTGGACGACAAGCCCATGCCCGTGCGCGAAAAGGGCCCGCTGTTCATCATCTATCCCTTTGACGACAAGGCTGAGTTGCGGGTTCCCCAGTACTTCTCGCGGTGCGCATGGCAGCTTCGGACGATCGAGATCGTCTGAAGCCGGAAGCCGCCTCCGGGCGCTATCTGGAGGGCACGCCCTGGCTCATCGGGCTGGCCTGTGCCATCCTGGTGCTGATGGGGTTGGTGGCCTGGGTGCAATGGCGTCAGAGCAGCCTGATGTCCCAGGCGATGCTCACCAGTGGCGACAACATCAGCCACTTTCTCTACCAGGCGGACAACGAATACCTGCGGCTTCGCGAGAGCTGGCCTGGTGAGCGGCGCACGCCCCAGGAGGCGGGTGCCTCGGCGCTGCAACTTCGCTACGACATCTTCGTCAGCCGCATCGAAGTCTTGCGCAACGCCCTGAAGCGGCGCACCCCCGGCACGAGCCCCGAGGTGCTGGAAGCGCTGCGCAAGGCCGATGAGTTCATCGCCCTGGCCGACCAGCTGTTGGGGCCCGGGCGCCCGCCGCCCGGCGCGGATGCGCTGGTGGCGCTCAGGGGTCCGCTGCTGGAGATGGACGCGTCCTTGCGCAATCTGAGCATGGAAGCGGCCCAGATCGTGGCCAGCCATGGCACCCGGGTCAGCGAGGCCAGCCGCACCCACAACCGCCTAGGCATCGGTCTGTCCATCCTGCTGGCCGTCATGGCGGTGGCCTTTGGGGCTTACGCGTGGCAGCAACTTCAGCGCCTGCAAGGTCGCCGATTGCAGTTGGAGGCCCTCACGGCTGAACTGCGCCAGGCCCGCGAAGCGGCCGAAGTGGCCAGCGCGGCCAAGAGCTCCTTCCTGGCCAACATGAGTCACGAGATCCGTACGCCTTTCCAGGGCCTGAAGGGCATGCTGGCCTTGCTCGGGGGCACTCGCCTGGACGAGCAGCAAGCGACGTACCTGCGTACGGCTTCAGGCTCGGCCAATCACCTGCTGACGCTGCTCAACGACATCCTGGACATGTCGCGCCTGGAGTCCGGGCGCATGGCCCTGGACCAGGCCCCGATGGCCCTGCGCGACCTCCTGGACGAGGTGGACGCCTTGATGCGCCCCCAGGCGCAGCTCAAGGGCCTGGGCTTTCAGATCGATATCGAACCGGGCGTGCCGCAGCGCGTGCTGCTGGACGCGACCCGGGTGCGCCAGGTGCTGTTCAACCTGATGGCCAATGCCATCAAGTTCACGGAGCGCGGGCAGGTCAGCCTGACCGTGCGCCGTACACCCTCAGGTGCAGGTGCGGCGTCGGGTGAAGGCGCTCAGACGTCTTCCCTTGTGCCGGTGGACTTCGTGGTCAGTGACACGGGCATCGGCATGGACGCTACCACCTTGTCGCGCCTGTTCCAGCGCTTTTCGCAGGGCGATGAATCGCGCTCCAGGCGTTTTGGCGGCACGGGGCTGGGGCTGGAGATCTCCCGCAGTCTGGCGCGGCTGATGGGCGGAGACATCGCCGTCGTCAGTCAGCCGGGCAGCGGCAGCACCTTCACCTTCAACGTGCCCCTGTCCGCGTTGTCCGAGGAGCAGGCGCCCCCTGCTGAAGTACTGCAGGTGGCGCAGGGCTGGGAGGGCCGCAGCCTACAGGTGCTGGTGGCCGAGGACAACGAGGTCAACCGCATGGTGATGGAGGCCATCCTCTCGGGCATGGGGCATGCCGTGGGCTTTGCCGAAAACGGCGAGCAGGCGGTGAGTCTGGCCAGTGAGCGCGACTGGGACATCGTGCTCATGGACCTGCACATGCCCATCATGGACGGACTCCAGGCCACGCAGGCGATCCGCGCACAGGCCCATGCCAAGCGGGCCGCGGTCCCGATCGTGGCGCTGACTGCCGATGTCTTTGCCGAGACCCGCGAGCGGTGCGAGGCCGCAGGCGTGCAGGACTTTCTCACCAAGCCGGTGGATACGGCCGAACTGTCGGCCTGCCTGAGACGTCAGGTACCCGCCACGGCCTGACGCGGTCTGGCACCTCCATCCTGCGCCGCGCTGGGCGCCTGCTGGACGCGCAGCGCGTCAAGGCCTTTCAGCGCGGCACGATCCTGGCGCCCGTCAACTGTTCTTGCGCTTCGACCAACGAGGGCACGAACTTGCGGCCGTGGCCCAGCGCACTGGCCAGTGCCAGTGACTGGTGCACCGCCTCGCCCATCACGGTGGGGATGGCCAGGCCTTCGGCGAGGTGGGTGTAGTAGCGCACATCCTTGCGCGCGTTGTCGAGTTCGAACTTCAGGCCGTCCATCTGCCCTTGCAGCGTCTTGGCCATGGCCTGGAACAGGCCGCTGTTGACCGGCCCTACCGAGATCAGGTCCACCAGGGCCTTCAGCTCCAAGCCCGCGCGCTGGCCCACGGCAAAGGCCTCTGCCGTGGCGGTGCAGATGGCCTGCGCGATGAAGTTGTTGAGCAGCTTGATGGTGTGGCCGGCGCCCGGCCCGCCAACGTGGAAGATGTTCTCGGCAAAGCAGGCCAGGATGGGTTGCAGACAATCGAAGACACTGGCATCGGCGCCCACCATCACGTTCAGCCGACCGGCCTCGGCTTCCACGGGCGTGCGCGACAGCGGTGCGTCGATGAACGACACGCCCACGGCAGCACACTGCTCGCGCAGCCGCGCCGTGGAGTCGGGCTCGCTGGTGGAGCAGTCCACGATCATGAGGCCGGAGCGTGCGCCGGCCAACAGCCCATGGGGGCCTGTCACGGTGGATTCCACCTGAGGCGAGCCCGTCACGCAGATGAACACCAGGTCGCTGGCAGCGGCGACCTCCTGCGCACTGGCAGCCTCGGCAGCGCCGGCAGCCAGCAGGTCGGCCACGCGGTCACGGTTGCGGTGCACGCTCAGGGTGAGCGAGTGGCCTTTGGCCAGGAGGTTCTTGGCCATGCCGTGGCCCATGAGGCCGCTGGCGCCAATAAATCCGATGCGTGCCATGTCGAGGTTCCTTGTGGTGCGGCCACAGGCCAGCGCCTGTGGCGTGAATCTGCGTGAGGGTGGCGGGGTCAGCTCAGCCGCGCCCGACGAAGGGCATCTTGGTGGCCATCACGGTGGTGAACAGCACGTTGGCCGTCAAGGGCAGCCGTGCCATGGCCATGAAGGTCTCGACCACCGCCGAGATGTCCATGCGCGGTTCGGGCCGGACGCTGCCGTCGGCTTGCGGCACGCCCACCGCCATCTTCGCCGTCATGTCGCTGGCCACATTGCCGATGTCGATCTGGCCCACGGCGATGTCGAAAGGGCGGCCGTCCAGCGAGGCGGTCTTGGTCAGGCCGCTCACGGCGTGCTTGGTGGCGGTGTAGGCGATGGAGCCCGGTCGCGGGGCGGTGGCCGAGATCGAACCGTTGTTGATGATGCGGCCACCCCGCGGCGTTTGGTGCCGCATCATCGAGAAGGCCGCTGACAGGCAATAGAACATGCCGTTCAGGTTGACGTCCACGCACTGACGCCATTCGTCTCCCGACAACTCGTCGGGTGTGGTGGCGCGCGGGGAGATGCCGGCGTTGTTGAACAGCAGGTCGAGCCGGCCGCAGCGCGCCTGGATCTGCTCGAACAGGGCCTTGACTGAAGCCTCCTGGCCGACGTCGCTGGCCATCGCGATGCCTCGCGGCGCGTGTTCACCGGTCTGGGCGATGGCGGCCTGCAGTGCATCGGCCCGCCGCCCGGTCAGCACCACCGTCCAGCCCTCCTTCAACAAGGCCTGAGCGCAGGCTTTGCCGATGCCGCTGCTGGCACCGGTGACGAGGGCGATTCGTGACATGTTGTACTCCTGGGGGGTGACTGTTTCGACCGGCGCTGCGCGCCTTGACCCTGCTGTGCAGGGTCAGCCTGCATCCTTGAAGGATTGTGGCTTCGGCCGGTGCTCTGCACCTTGACTTGGCTGTGCCAAGTCAGCCTTCGCCGCAATCACTGAGCCGCCAGGCAGCTCAGTGATTGTCTTTCGGCACGAAGGCGCCGCGTTGGCCGACGAGGAAATCGAGGTCCGCGCCTTCATCGGCTTGCAGCACGTGGTCGATGTAGAGCTTCCAGTAGCCGCTGGAAAGCGGCGGGGTGGGGGGTGTCCACGCGGCGCGGCGGCGCTCGAGTTCGGCGTCGTCCACGTGCAGGTGCAGCTTGCGGGCCGGCACGTCCAGCGTGATGAGGTCGCCGTTCTTGACCAATGCCAGCGGGCCACCGGCTGCGGCCTCAGGTGCGGTGTGCAGCACCACGGTGCCGTACGCCGTGCCGCTCATGCGCGCGTCGCTGATGCGCACCATGTCGGTGATGCCTTTGCGCAGCACCTTGGGCGGCAGCGGCATGTTGCCCACCTCGGCCATGCCGGGGTAGCCCTTCGGGCCGCAGTTCTTCAGCACCAGGATGCAGGTCTCGTCCACGTCCAGGCTCTCGTCGTCGATACGGCGGTGGAAGTCGTCGCTGTCCTCGAAGACCACCGCACGGCCGGTGTGCACCATCAGCGAGGGCGTGGCCGCGCTGGGCTTGATGACCGCGCCGCGGGGCGAGAGGTTGCCGCGCAGGATGGCGATGCCGGCCTTCTCCTTGAAGGGCTGGCTGAACGGTTTGATGACGTCCGGGTTGTAGTTCTCGGCCGAGGCGATGTTCTCGGCCACCGTCTTGCCGCTGACCGTGACCAGGTCGGTGTGCAGCAGGTGGGCGATCTCCTTCATCACCACCGGCAGCCCGCCGGCGTAGCAGAAGTCCTCCATCAGGTACTGTCCGCTGGGCTGCAGGTTCAGCAGGCACGGCAGTTCGCTGCCCAGACGCTCGAAATCGTCCACCGTCAGCTTGATGCCCAGGCGCCCGGCAATGGCGATCAGGTGGATGACGGCGTTGGTGCTGCCGCCAATGGCCGCCAGCGTGCGGATCG
>CAYSOD010000084.1:0-11076 GCA_964432385.1 uncultured Rubrivivax sp. | reverse complement strand
CGGCTGCGCCGAAGGCCGGAACTGAAAGCCGTCACGCAGCAACCAGCGCCGTGCATATTGCATGAACCAGCCGCGCAGCACGTTGGCGTCGGTGTAGCGCAGCACAGGCCCTTTCTGGCTGAGCACCAGGCGGCGCACGGTGGGGTGCGCCGGGGTGCCGCCTGGCCCGTTGAACGCGGCCAGCATGGCCTCCTGCGCCGCGTCCAGCAGCGCCGGCCGGTCCAGGGCCCGGGCGCGACGGCGCAGTTCATCGGGGCGTGACAGCAGGGCCATGGACAGCATCACGCAGCCGATGCAGTGGGCCAGCACGTCCACCGGGCCGCCCGTCACTTGCCGCACGTGCAGCAACACGGCGGGAATGTCCACCAGCGCCACCTCCTCCAGCGTCCACGGCACGGTGGCGGTGGGCAGGCCGCTGCTGGTGCGCAGGTCCACCACCCAGACGTCGCGCCCCTGGCGGTGGAACCACTCGGCGGCGCTGGGGCGCAGGCTCTCGTGCGTGAAGGTGTTGCCGCTGACGCTGTAGCCGTGGATCATCACCAGGGCGGGCAGATGGCGATCACGGTGGTCGGGTGTGTGGCCCGGTGTGAACCCGGCCCCGCCCGCTGACACGTCATGTGGCGGGTGATGCGGGAAGTCAGGCGGGGCGTAATGGGTGAGCCGCACCCGAGCCTCGGGCCGCCCGTCTCGCGCCGGTGCCACCACCCACTCGGTGATCTGCGGCGTGGGCAGGCCGTCGATCGGCTGCGGCAGGCGCACCGGCTCTCGGGTGAGCGGGGTGTCGGGCTTGCGGAAGGTCCACAGGTGGATGGACGCCAGCAATCGCAGCAGCATGAGCGCCCAGCCCGCCAGGTCCGCCAGGGCCTGCACTTGGTCTTGCTGGTCGACGATGCGCAGCAGCGGGGTCTGGCGGCTGGCCAGGAAGCGCGGGTCCAGCACCAGGGTGCCGCCGCGGCGCGGGCCGCTGCCGGGCATGCCCGGCATCTGAGAGACCTGCAGCTCGGTCAACTGGCGCCAGGGGTTGCCTGCCACCGCGTACCGCAGGCGCTTGTGCCCCTGCAGCACATCGCCGGGCTGCACGGGCACCGGCGCCCGGCCTTCGCGATCCTGCAGGGTGCAGCTCAGCACCTGGCCCACCACCAGCCGGTAGTCGAAGCGGCGCACCTCGCCGGCGCGGCTGGCGGTGCGCAGCAGGCCCGCCAGCATCCCAGTCAAACCGGCCGACCCTCCCGCCGGTGGAGGTGGAGCGGCCTGCAGGCCCAGGGTTCGCCGCCATGCCCGCAGGCCGAAGTTTCCTTGGGCGAGCGCCTGGTAGAGGTCTCGCAGACCGCGGTGGCGGGTCCAGGCCCACAGGCCTCGCAGCTGACGCTGCAGGGCGAAGGAGTCCTCGCGGTGCAGAAAGCGCAGAGTGCCCGACAGGGTAGCCTCCAGCACGGCATGCCGGTGCCGCCACTCGTCGGTCTGGCCGGCGAGCCCACGCGCCTCCCAGGTGTCGGCTTCGTACAGGCGCAAGCGGCTGTGCGGTGAGCTCTCGTCGACCTGCAGGCGGCGGTCCATCGCCGGGGTCAGTGCCTCCAGGCGCTCCGGCTGGTAGGCCAGGGTCCACTCCACCACCCAGGGCCGTGCGCCGCCGGGACGGTCCCCCAGGTCCAGCCACACCGGGCCGGTCAGGCGCTCGATCACGGCGATGCGGGTGGGCACGGGCACCGTCCGCCCAGGCAACGGCGTGCGCGGCCGGCCCATGGGGCGTGGGCGTGCGGCAGGCGGGGCCTTGTCGGGGCGGGCTTGCAGGCCCCAGGCCGTGCGCAGGCTCTCGGCAGCACGCAGGGCCAGCGCCGCGATGGTCAAGGACGGGTTGGCGCCCAGGGACTCCGGGACGATGGCCCCGTCCAGCACGGCCAGGCCCTCGTGCAGCGCCCGGCCTGCGGGGTCGCGCCCGTCGAACACGCGGCCCAGGTGGTCCACCACCCCCAGCGCTGCGTTCTGGCCCATGGGGCAACCGCCCAGCGGGTGCACCGTCAGCACGGGCCCGCGGGGTTGGTCGGCCAGGGTGCTCAGGGCGTCAGGCACCAGGCGCCACAGGGGGTTGGGCACCCAGTGCGGCCCGTCGGGCGGTGCCGTGCCCTGCTGCTGGGCGTGCTCGGCCTGCAGGCTGCGCAGATGGTCCACCCGCCGCTGCGCTGCCTGGCTGGCGGTGTCCAGGGTGCGCGACAGGCGCGCCTGCGGCCAGTGGATGCGCAGGCTGCCCAGCGCCGGCGCGGCGTGGTGCGGCAGGGTCAGCACGCCGTCGGCGTCGTCATGGCCGATCAGGCCCACCAGCAAGGTGCGGCCCATGGCCTCGGGGTCCACCGCCGCGGGGTCGGTGTCGGGGTTCGTGTCAGGCCCGTGCCTCGACAAGTCGGCCTGCGGCAGTTGATGCACGGCATGCCCTGTGGTGACGATCTCCTCGAACAGCCGGCGCATGGCGCCCGGCACCGAGAACTCCTGCAGCCAGAAGGGACGGCTGCCCCGCTGCGGCAGGGCTTCGAAGCGCAGGGCGGTGGTGATGGTCGGGCCCACCCGGCGTGCGTCCAAGGAGGTGTTCTCGTGTGCGCAGCCTTCGGTGGCCTGCGGCAGGCGGTGGACCGCCGCGATGTTGTCGCCGTTGCAGGAGAAGCGCTCGCCCAGGCGCTGCGAGACAAGCAGTCCGCGCTTGCGCGAGCGCAGCAGGATCTCCGTGCTGCCGAAGGTGCCCGCCGCCAGGATCACCTGCCGTGCATGCAGGCGAAGCGGCCCGGCCTCGCGGGCCTGCAAGTCCGGCCGGGTGTGCTCCACCTCCACCACCCAGCGCGGCGCGGATGAGGGGCTCTCCGGTAGCGCGGGCACCCGCTCGCCCGTGCAGATGGTGGCTTCGGCACCATGGTGCTTCTGATCCGCGTAGCCCGCCCACGGCAGCACGGCGCTCACGCTGGCGCCCGTGAACAACCGGGCGCCAGCGTCCACCGCTTGGCGCAGCAGGTTGACGTCCAGCGAGTCCTTGGCGCCCACGTTGCAGCCGGTCATGCAGTCGCCGCACAGGGTGCAGGCCGGCAGCGACACCCCGGCGGCGTTGGCCCCCGCGGTCATGGCCACGGTGAGGGGCACGGCCTGGGTGGACTGGTGCCGGCCGGCCAGCATCTGCATGGCCCGCGCCTTGGCCAGGGGTTGCGCGGCGTGGGTGGGGTGCCGGGCGATGGTGTTGAGCTGCTCGCCTGCAGGCCCCGGGCTCGCCGCCCCCAGCGCCACCCGCGCGCGCTGGTACCAGGCGCCGTCCTTCAAGGCCTGCACCTGGTCTTGGAAGTGTTCGCCCCGCAGTTCGCCCGCTTCAGGCTCCAGCAGCACTCCCGCGTTGATGAGTGAGCCGCCGCCCACGCCGTTGGCCACCAGGGCCATCACGTCCTCGCCCACGCGCAGGTCGAACAGGCCTTCGGCCTGCCCGCCCACCTCGCCCGTGCTTTGCTGGGCGATGCGTACCTGCCCGGGCAGCTCCGCCAGCCGCGACGGGAACTCGCCCGGATGAAACTCCTTCCCGCGCTCCAGGATGCACAGCCGCACCGGCCTGCGCCCGCCTTGGCCATCGCTGACAGTGCAGCCGGCCAGCACCGCGGCGGCCATGCTGCCGCCGTAGCCCGTGCCGACGATGATCAGGTCCCAGGGGTCTTCAGCCTGCCCTGCCTGGGCTGACCACAGGCTGCCGGGCCCAGGCGACCACAGGGCGTGCAGGCCGCGCCCCAGGGCTGCGCATGCTTGCGCGGTGTCCGCGCTTGCCGATGTGGCGGCGGTGACGGGGCTTTCGGGATCGACGCTTGTGCTCATGTCGCTCGACTCCCGAGGCCTGTTCACTGCCGGCCGGGAGGCTCCAGCACACCCCGCAGGGTGTCCAAGGTGACGGGCTTGTGCAGCAGCGGCACCCCGGCGCTTTGCGCCTGGCGCAAGCGGTCGGGGCCGGTGTCGCCCGTGATGAGTGCGGCGCGCAGTTCAGGCTGAATCGCCCGCACGGCTTGCAGCACCTGCAGCCCATCGTCACCGGCTTGCAGGCGCATGTCGCTGAGCAGCACGTCCAAGGGGTGTGCACGTGCGATGTCGCAGGCCTGGGCGGTTCCCGTGGCCAGGTGCACCTGGCAGCCCACCTCGGTCAGCAGCAGGTCCATGCTCTGGCGGATCTGCGGGTCGTCATCCACCACCAGCACGCGCAGGCCCTGCAGACCTTGGGTTTTGCGAGGCGAGGCCTCGTCTTGCGGGGCCGGGTGTCTCGCGTCGCTGGCCTCCAGCGCCAGCGGCATGCGCAAGGTCACCTCGGTGCCCTGGCCGGGCGTGGAGCTCATGCTCAGCTGCACCTCCAGCAGGGCCGCCAGGCGCTGCACGATGGACAGCCCCAGGCCCAGGCCCTTGGTGCGGTCGCGCTCCACGTTGTCCACCTGGTAGAACTCGCGGAACACCTTGGGCTGTTCCTCCTGGGCGATGCCGATGCCGGTGTCGCGCACCTGCAGGCAGGCCTGAGCGCCGTCGCGCCAGACACGCACAGTGACCTCACCACCCGGCCGGTTGTACTTGACGGCGTTGTCGGTGAGGTTGCTCAGGATGCGCAGCAGCATCGCCGGATCGGTCCAGACCGGCAAGGCCTCCCCGGCCTCCAGGCGGCAGCGCAGGCCTTTGCCGGTGGCCCCAGGTTCCAGCACCTGAAAGTGCTCAGCCACGATGCGGTCGAGCTGCTGGCGGCTGCGGGCCGGCTGCATGGTGCCAGCGTCCAGCCTGGAGATGTCCAGCAAAGAGTCCAGCTGCGTGGCCAGGGTCTGGTTGACCGTGCCCAGCAAATCGGCGATCTTGCGCGAGCGCTCGTCCAGATCGCGCATGCTCAGGGCCGCCACCAGCACATTCATGCTGTGGATGGGCTGGCGCAGGTCGTGGCTGGCGGCGGCCAGGAACTGCGTCTTGGCGCGGTGCGCTTCGCTCTCGTTGGCCAGCGCGGTCTGCAACTGGGCGTTCAGCCGCTTCTCGGCAAAGCGGATGCGGCAGGAGTCCTCAAACACCCGGGCCTGCTGCTTGGCCACGCTCACCAGGAACGCCAGGAAGACCAGGATCAGCACGCCCAGGCCCAGGTGCGTGGCGGCGCCGGCCGTGTCGTTGGGCGACATCGCCCAGCCCAGCGCCAGGGGAAGCAGCATGGGAGCGGCATAAGCCAAAAACACGTTGCGGTAGCCGGCAGTGCTGATGACCGACCCTGTGGACACGGTGATCAGGATGATGGAGATGGCCGCCTGCGTGAGGTCGGTCATCGGCCCAAAGCCCAGCACCGACAGCGCCATCAGCACCCCGCCGCCGCCCATCAGCCAGCCCACCTTGCGCGTGGCATGGCGCCCGTCCTGGGCCCGCAGGATGCGTTCAGAAAACCGCAGGCGCCACCCGGCGTACAGGATCACGGCCAGCAGCCACAGGACGGGAAAAGAGCCGCTGGCGCTGTCTCGCCAGATCATGAAGATGAAGGCCGCCGCGGCCATCAGGCTCCACTGCGCCCGCCGGTTCTGGCTGAGGAAGAGCTCGATGAAGCTCTCGCGGATGAAGGCCTGGACGACCTGTTCGTCGTCGGCTTTCGCCACGGCCGCGGGTTCTGTGCCCATGCTCGAGTCCTCCCCGCACACCTCTTCAGGCCGCTGAGGCCCTGCCCGGTGTGCTGCCGAATGACTCTAGCAGCGGTGAAGCGCCCAAGCATCAAGGCTGACCCTGATGCGAACGAGGCCTATCGTTGCAGTGTTCGCACAAAGGTCCAGGCCGCTGCCGCCCCCAGTGCGACGAAAAGGCCGAGGCTCCAGAACTCGTAAGGGACGCCGAGCAATCTGACCGCCGCATCGGCGCAGGATGCGCGTGGCGCAAAGACTTCCGGCGCCAGTGCGTCCAGCTGCAGCCCGCTGACGATGCGGTCGGCCAGCGTCAGGTTGCAGGACGAGGAGGACTTGGCCACGAAGTGCTGCCACAGGGCTGCACCGATGCCGGCGGTGGCCAGCAGGTCGGTGGCCAGCAGGGCGCCACGGCGTGTCAACCGCTGGGGCAGCATGGCGCCCGCCAAGGCCACCACGGCAATGGCCGCGAACACGGCCCGCTGCAGCACGCACCAGGGGCAGGGTTGCATGTCGAAGACATGCTGAGACACGAGCGCCGCGCCGATGGCCGCCACGCTGGCCACGGCTATCAGCAGCAGCACGGCCTCAGGGCGGGTGAACCAGCGGTTCATGGTCGTGACGCGGCCGGGCGCGCGGATCGGCTCACGCCACCTCGGCGATCAGCTCGATTTCCACGCAGGCCCCCATGGGCAGTTGCGCCACGCCGAAGGCGCTGCGCGCGTGCGCCCCCACCTCGGTGCCGAAGACTTGCTGCATCAATTCGGAGCAGCCGTTGGTGACCAGGTGCTGCTCGGTGAAGGTGGGCGTGCTGTTGACCAGGCTCATCACCTTGACGATGCGGCGAACGCGGGCCAGATCGCCCACCGCCGCTTGCAGCGTGCCCAGCAGATCGATGGCCACGGCGCGGGCGGCCTGCTGGCCCTCGGCCGTGGTCATGTTCAGGCCCAACTGGCCCACCCAGGCCTTGCCGTCTTGCTTGGCGATGTGGCCGGACAGGAAGACGAGGTTGCCGGTGCGGGCGAAGGGCACATAGGCTGCTGCCGGTGTGGCCACGGCGGGCAGGGTGATGCCGAGCTCTGCAAGGCGTTGGGCGATGGACATCGAGGTTCCTTTGAGTTCAAGCGCGATGGTGCGCGGGTGTTGGTGCCGGCCGGGCAAGGGTTGACATGGGCCCTGCTGACCGGCGCCCACGCAGACCGCAGACGGCTCCTTGGGCACAACATGGGCAGCGGCGGGGAATCCTACACTCGGGCGAC
Source organism: uncultured Rubrivivax sp. (assembly GCA_964432385.1). Taxonomy (GTDB): domain Bacteria; phylum Pseudomonadota; class Gammaproteobacteria; order Burkholderiales; family Burkholderiaceae_C; genus Rubrivivax. Next base: position 4,184 of record CAYSOD010000084.1, on the reverse strand, counting down.
GAGGCCCTTCAGGGAGTGCTGGCCCGGGAGATTGCATGCACGCAGGCGGGGCCATGCCGATGGACAGCCGCAACGGGCTTATCGGGCCTGTCGGACCTGATGCGCGCCTTGGGCGTCTGGGCTGGGCCTTGGCGGCCTTGGCCTGGCTGGCCGGCACGGCGCTGCAGATGGGGCAGGCCCAGGTGATGTCGCCAACGCTCGCCTGGGCTGGCCTGTGGAGCGCCGCCTTGGCCTGGGGTGCCGGCTGGTGGTGGAGCCGAGCTGGAACAACAGCCACCTGGTCGGCGCTGCTGCCCCTGGGCCTTGTCCTGGCGGGCTCGTTCGGGCTGGGTTGGGCCCATGCCGACCTGCGCGCCGCGGCCCGACTGCAGCAGATGCTCGCTCCGGAGCTCGAAGGGCAGGACCTGGTGCTCACGGGCACGGTGGCAGAGTTGCCGCGCGTCAGCGCGATCGGGGTGCGTTTTGTCTTCGAGGTCGAGCGTGCGGAACGCTTGCCCCGGCCCGAGCGTCCCGCACGGTCCTCAGGTACCGCAAGTCCTGTAAGTCCCGCAAGTCCCGCAGGGCCGGAACCCCAGAGCGCTGTAGCGGCCTCTGGCGCCGATGCGCCCTCATCCCAGCCCGTGGTGGTGCCCGAACGCGTGTCGCTGGGCTGGTACCAGGGCTGGGACGCCGAACTGGCGCTGAGCCGGCCCGCCGCGCCGATCGTGGCAGGAGATCGTTGGCGCCTGCCAGTGCGCCTGAAGCGGCCGCACGGCGCAGTGAACCCGCACGGCTTCGACCTGGAGCGCTGGCTGTTCGAGCAGGACCTTCGGGCCACGGGGCACGTGCGCCCAGGCGCACAGCGCCTGGAGACGGCCGTGGCTCACCCGCTGGAGCGGCTGCGCCAGCAATGGCGAGACGCGATCCTGCTGCGCGTGGCCGACCCCGCTGCCGCGGGGGTGCTGGCGGCGCTGGCCGTGGGCGACCAGGCCGCCATCGATGGCGAGGGCTGGGAACTCTTCCGTACCACGGGCGTTGCGCACCTCATGAGCATCAGCGGCCTGCACGTGACCATGTGGGCCTGGCTCGCGGCCGGCGCGGTGGGTTGGGCCTGGCGGCGCAGCCCCCGTCTGATGTTGAAGGTACCCGCGCAAACAGCGGCCTTGGTGGGTGGGCTCGTGCTGGCGGCGGCCTACGCGGCCGTGGCCGGCTGGGGGGTGCCGGCCCAACGCACGGTGCTGATGCTGGCCGTGGTGGTGGTGCTGAGGTTGTGGGGGCGGCGCTGGCCTGGGCCGCTGGTGCTGCTGGCCTCTGCCGTGGTGGTGACTTTGGCCGACCCCTGGGCCGTGGGTCAGCCGGGCTTCTGGTTGTCGTTCTTCGCCGTGGGCCTGCTCATGGTGTCCGACCCCGTATCCCGGCCCCCTGCGCAAGGGTTGGCGTCTTTGGAGACAGGCGCGGCAGCGTTCGGTACGCCGAGGTCATTGGACGGTCGGCGGCTGGCACCTGCAGGTGAGGCTGACCCGTCTGCTGCGGGGTCGGGTGCCGTAGGGGACTCTGCCAGGCTGGGGCGTGGCGCCCTGGTATGGGCCTGGCAGGGGCACCTGTTGCCGCTCCTGCGCACCCAGGTCACGGCCACTGCGGGCTTGACACCCCTGACCCTGGTGTTCTTCCAGCAGGTTTCGGTGGTGGGTTTCCTGGCCAACCTCGTGGCCATCCCGCTGGTGACGCTGCTGGTCACGCCGCTGGCCCTGGCTGGCCTGCTGCTGCCGCCGCTGTGGACCGTGGCCGCCTGGGGGGTGCAGGGCCTCATGACGCTGCTGGAGGTGCTCGCGGGTTGGCCTCTGGCGGTGTGGAACGCTGCCGCTGCGCCACCTTGGGCCGTGGCCGCCGGTCTGCTGGGCGGCGCGGTGCTGGTGATGCCGCTGCCCTGGCGTCTGCGCTGGTTGGGCGTCCCCTTGATGCTGCCCTTGTTGGCCCCGCACGTGGACCGGCCGCCACCAGGCCGCTTCGAGACGGTGGTGGTGGACGTGGGGCAGGGCACGTCTGTGCTGGTGCGCACCGCCGGCCACCTGCTGCTGTACGACGCCGGCCCCCAGTACACCCCCGAGGCCGATGCCGGCCAGCGCGTGCTGCTGCCCCTGCTGCGCGCCCGCGGTGAGCGGGCGGTGGACCTGCTGGTGCTGAGCCACCGCGATCTGGACCATGTGGGCGGCGCGGCCTCGCTGATCAAGGCGCTGCCCGTGCGGCAGATGAGCAGCTCGCTGGAGGCCTTCCATCCGCTGCGCGCCCTGCTACCGGCCCACCAGCGCTGCGACGCGGGCCAGCGCTGGGCCTGGGATGGTGTGCAGTTCGAGATCTTGCATCCGCTGCCCGCCGACCACCCGCCCCCTCAGACCTTGCCGGCCCGACCGAACGCGCTCAGTTGCGTGCTGCGCGTCACCGACGCGGCCGGGCGCAGCCTGCTGCTCACGGGGGACATCGAGGCGGCGCAGGAGGCTGCGCTGGTGGCGCGCCTGGGCAACGCACCCGCCCCAGGCCTGAAGAGCGACGTGCTGCTGGTTCCCCACCACGGCAGCCGCACTTCTTCCACCCCGGCCTTCCTGGACGCCGTGGCGCCCCGTGTGGCCCTGGTGCAGGCGGCCTACCGCAGCCGTTTCGGTCACCCTGCACCGGACGTGGTGGCGCGCTACGAAGAGCGGCGGATCGAAGTGGTACGCACCGACCGCTGTGGCGCCTGGAGCTGGCGCTCCGACCAGCTTCAGGGGCGCTGTGAGCGTGCAGAGCGGCCTCGGTACTGGATGACGGTGCCGTGATGAAGCCGGGTCGCACTGGCCCGGACCTTGCATCCGCGACACTGCCACTGCCTGCGCGCTCCGGAGCCCCGCCTTGTCCATCCACGTTGCCCTGCACCACGTCACCCACTACCGCTACGACCGCCTGGTGAATCTCGGCCCGCAGGTGGTGCGCCTGCGCCCCGCCCCGCACTGCCGTACGCCCATCCTCAGCTACAGCCTGCGCATCGAGCCGGCCGAGCACTTCATCAACTGGCAGCAGGACCCCTTCGCCAACCATCTGGCACGCCTGGTCTTCCCTGAGAAGACGCGCGAGTTCAAGGTGACGGTGGACCTGGTGGCCGAGATGGCGGTCTACAACCCCTTCGACTTCTTCCTGGAGCCCGAGGCTGAGCACGTCCCTTTCTCCTACAGCCCGGAAACCGCGCAGGACCTGGTGCCCTACCTGGCGCGCGGTCCGCTCACGCCGCGGTTCAAGGCCTTCGCCCGATTCATGATGGACTGGCTCACCCCGCCCGACCCGCGATTCCTCAATTTCAGGCCCCTGGCCTCCTTCGGCAACGGCTCGTCGTACATGTCGATGCCCCTGAACACCGCGCAGTATCTCGTCGAGTACTACAAAGAGAGAGACCCGCTGCTGGCGTCACAGATTCAGTGGTTTACCAATCAGACACAACCTGACAAGAGCAAGCTCAAGATCGTCACCGACGCGGTGCCCCCGCTGGCGAGCGTGCATCACACGGACTACGGCGTCATGTTCCGGCACGGCTTCGGGACGCCATTTGAAAGCTATTTCCACCTGCTCGCCGGTGACTGCGAAGGCCATTACGAATGGGAAACCGAGCAGATGTCCTACACGCTCTACGCCAAGGGGCAGCCTATCAACCTGCACTTTGGTAACGGCTATCACCCGATGTTCAATCGGCCATGGCTGCGAAACCGAGTCTCCATCGATCACATGCGGGAGATCAACGAAAGGCACGACCCGAAAATACACAAGTCCGATCTCTCGCCCCAGGCTGACTATGTTCACGCCAGCAAGAGCTTTGACCAGCTCCGGGCCATGAATACGGAGTACCCACTTCTGGACAAGCCCGGCGGCATGCAATGGAAAGATATCGAACCACCGTCGGCTCCTGTGCAGACCATTCCCCTGGTGACCTGGCATCGGCAGGTGATGTTCCTCAAGGACCCCGACCCAGCCGGTGCGGGCAACTATTTTGTGCTCCGTGAAACGTTCAAGGACCAGCCCACGCGATCGACGGATCTGAGCCTCTGGTTCCTGGCCAATTCCATGACCCGCTCCGGTGATACGTTCAGCTTCGACGGTCAGTGCAAGGTTGATATGGACGTCTTCGTACACACCCCCGCAAACTCAGAACCGAAGACCGATACCTATGGCCATCCGCAGTT